>CAZUFI010000012.1:1916-15182 GCA_964618745.1 uncultured Thermodesulfobacteriota bacterium
GCCGCAGAAGGCTGGCAGCAGGGAGTAAACGCTCTGGTGCTGGCTCGTCTGGTAGCAGTGCCGGTAGTGCTGGCTGGATGAAGTTTCGCATAGCCTTGGTTGTCGGTGTGATGGGGTTATTTTTTTGCATTATTGCGTTTAGAGCATTTCAGTTGCAGGTAGTCTCTGGTGAGAAACTTGAAAACAAGGCACGGCGTCAGTATCAGCGGACCGTTAATATAGCCCCGAGCAGGGGGGTCGTCTATGACCGCAATATGGATGAACTTGCGGTAAGCATGTATGTAGATTCGGTCTACGCAAGGCCTGCGCAAGTGGCAGACGCAAGGGGCGTATCACGCGCGCTCGCTCCGATGCTGGCGGTAGAGACGAGGGCGATAAGAAAGAGGCTTAACGTGGATGGTCGCAGGCAGTTTGTCTGGCTAAAGCGGCAGGTGGACCTGGCAAGTACCGAGCGTAGCGCAATAAGTAGTATGGACGGGGTTGGCTTGCTCAAGGAGAGCCGCAGGTTTTATCCCAACAGGCAGTTAGCTGCCAATCTTCTGGGTTTTACAGGGATAGACTCCGATGGCCTTGAGGGTGTTGAACTTTTCTATGATAATTACTTGAAGGGTTCTGCGGCATCTGTCAATGCCGCGCTTGATGCCAGAGGGAAGTTCATGATCTTTGATGAGTTCGATGACAGCGCAGAGGGTATGGATGTCGTCTTGACCATAGATAAGAACTTACAATATATAGCAGAGAAGGCGATAGCGAGGACCGTTAAAGAGTACGAGGCAAAGGCAGCGACTGCGATTGTTATGGACCCTTATACCGGTGATGTGCTTGCCATGGCCACGGTGCCGAGCTTTGATCCTAATGAGATAGGCAGGTACAAGCCGCATCAGTGGCGCAATCGTGCCGTGACCGATGTCTTTGAGCCGGGCTCTACGCTCAAGGCCTTTTTGTTGGCAGCAGCACTGGAAGAAGGGGTTATCGAGTCAGATGATATCTTTTTTTGCGAGAACGGCGAATATGACGTTATGGACAGGACCTTTCATGATACGAAGAAACACGGATGGCTGAGTACAAGAAATGTCATACGTTATTCGAGTAATATTGGTGCGATAAAGATAGCTGAAAAGCTTGGTGAGAGCAATCTTTATCATTACCTGCGAGCCTTTGGTTTTGGCGATAAAACAGGGGTAGGATTGCCCGGAGAGGCCCGTGGCAGGCTCAGGCATTATGATAAATGGTCGGGTGTCTCGCTAAATACCATCTCTTTTGGCCAGGGCGTATCAACCACGGCCTTGCAACTGACCAGTGCTATGGGTGCTATCGCAAACGGAGGCTTCCTGATGCAGCCACGTGTGGTCAAAGAGCTGCGGCACATGGGTGGAAAGACGGTAAAGGAGCTTAATCCTATAATTATTCGCAGGGTTATCTCTGAGGATACCTCTGAGATCGTGACAGATATATTGGCAAGCGTTACAACCTCTGGCGGGACAGGGGCAAATGCCGCAATCGATGGCTTCCGGGTCGCAGGCAAGACAGGTACGGCGCAGAAGCATTCAAAGGTCAAGCGAGGCTATGAAGATGGCAAGTACGTCGTCTCGTTTCTGGGTTTTGTCCCTGCAGATAAACCGGCTCTGGTAATACTTGTGGCGATAGATGAGCCGGAGCATGGGTTCTCCGGTGGCGGCACGGCAGCTCCGGCCTTTAAGGAGATAGCAACAGAGAGCCTGTCGTATCTCGGCATCTTTGCGCAGGGGCTTACGCAGGCAGAGAATGAGACGGCTGGCATCGATGACGACCTCGCGCTGGATACTGGTAAGGGGCTGCTGGTAAGTGTCGCAACCCCCGGGGTCGTGCCGGATTTTACAGGGTATACGATGCGCGGTGCTCTTAGTATGGCCAGTATGCATGAGCTCGAACTTGATGTGGTCGGCAGCGGCAAGGCCGTCTCTCAGAGCAAGGCCGCTGGCGAGAGTCTTAGCGATGGCGCAAGAGTAAGGGTTGTCTTTAAGTAACTTTACGGATGGTGTTATGAGGCTTAAAAAGCTACTGATCTCGATAAATGAGAAGGTTCAGAAAGATGCCGATGTTCTTGGTATTGAAACTGATTCTCGTAAGGTTAGTGTGGGTAGCCTATTTGTAGCTACCTGTGGTGAGCACTTTGACGGGGCTGATTTTATAGCGGAGGCCTCGGACAAAGGGGCTGTCTGCGTGGTGACCGAGCGGTTTATGGAGGGGGTAAGCTGCGAGCAGGTAATAGTTGAAGACGTTCGGGTAGCCCTTGCGGCACTCTCAACGGCATTTTTTAACAAGCCATCCTCTGCTATGAAGTTGGCAGGGATTACCGGGACAAACGGCAAGACAACGGTCGCTTATATACTGGAGTCCATCTATAAGGCCGCCGGCCTTAAAAGCGCACTTATGGGGACTATCCAGTACAGGTACGCTGGCAAGGTGTTGGACTCAACGCTAACGACACCGATGGCCAATGACCTGCAAAGGTTTTTAAAGGGTGCTCTTGCTGCCGGTGTAACCCACGGCGTTATGGAGGTGTCGTCTCATGCGCTTAGTCAACGCAGGGTAGATGGCTGTGATTTTGATGTAAAGGTATTTACCAATCTCACTGTGGAGCATCTGGATTATCACGGCACTATGGAGGCCTATTTTGATGATAAGGCAAGGCTCTTTGTCTCTGATACCTTTGGCGCTGGTAGAAAGGGTTCGGTAATTAATATCGATGACGAGTGGGGACGTAAACTAAAGGAGCGCACCATGCCGGCCCTGTCTTATTCCATGAGCAACACTGCTGATATATATCCGCAGTGCTACGGGCTTACAAGGGACGGGGTAAAGGGTAAGCTGCGTATGCCGTCAGGCTCTATTGCCATTAACTCAGAGCTTGTAGGGGAATATAATTTTTATAATATTATGGCGGCCGCAGGTGCCGCCTATGTGCTTGGTATAGATAATAACGCGATAGAGCAGGGTATTAAAAATCTTAAGTCTATACCTGGACGTCTGGAAAAGGTAGGTAGTGCGCAACAGGGCTTTGATGTATATGTTGATTACGCCCATACCCCGGACGCTCTACAGAGGACGCTCATGGTTCTGGCCTCTCTTAAGGGAGATGGCCGAGTTATAACCGTCTTTGGTTGCGGTGGCGATAGGGATAAGACAAAGCGTCCGATTATGGGGGCTATGGCAGTCGAGTTATCTGAGGTGGCTATCGTAAGCTCTGATAACCCTCGGGGGGAAGACCCGGCAGAGATTATCGCCGATATAGAGCGTGGCATAAAAGGGGTCAGAAAGTTAAGAAAAGACGGGAAGGTCACGGGTATGGGATATTACGTGATAGAGGATCGTGGTGAGGCCATCAGGGAGGCCGTAGATATCGCACGCCCCGGAGATATAGTTTTTGTCGCAGGTAAAGGGCACGAAGACTATCAACTGGTAAAAGGAGAAAGGCTTTACTTTGACGATAGGGTTGCTTTAAGGAATGCCCTGAAAGCGAGGGGCTCTTTAAAGACAGGCTAGATAAGGGAGCGAGAGTGCAAACAACTGGAAATAGAGACAACGAAAAATCAAAGGTCTCAAAAAGCAGCATCGTGGAGAATATGGAGCTTACAGTAAAGGATATTCTGGAGGCGACCGGCGGCAGGTTGGAGCGTGGCTCGGTCGATGCTTCAATAAAAGGGGTTAGCATTGATTCAAGGACGATAGAGCAGGGTGATCTCTTTTTTGCCATAAGTGGCGAGAACTTTGATGGCCATAGCTTTGTTCCCACGGCGGTTAGAAACGGAGCCAAGTGTGTTGTGGTCGAGGTCGTTATGGCTGATGCCCCGCAGTTAGGTGACGGGGCGCAGGGGATCTCTCAGAAGGCTGCGGACAATGTCATCGTTGTTAGAGATACGTTAAGAGCGATGGGCGATCTGGCAGCCAGAGTAAGGGCCGATTTTAATAGGCCGCTTATCGCAGTCAGTGGTTCAAGCGGTAAGACAACGACCAAGGAGATGATAGCATCTATACTTGTACGTTGTGGCACTGTGCATAAGACAGATGGTAATAAAAATAATATGATCGGGGTGCCGCTGACCTTGTTTGGTCTGAACAGTGAAAAAGGAAGTGCTGTTGTGGAGCTCGGTATAAGCGTGCCGGGCGAGATGCGCAGGCTTGCCTGGATGGCTGGCCCTGATGTGGCTGTTATTACTAATATCGGAAGGTCTCATATGGAGGGACTTGGTTCTCTGGATAATGTCGCAAAGGAAAAGCTAGAGCTCTTTGATGCCGTTGTGGGGCGAGAAAAGGGTGGTGTGATAGCTGTTAATGTCGATGATGAGAGGATTACAGAATATTGTCAAAAGCAGATCTCCACGGACGGGGGCTTGACGAAAGATCGCATAGTGACCTTTGGAACAAAGGCCGTCGAGGGGCTCGGAATAGATGTCTTTGTAAGGGACGTATCATTGGACGTGGATAGTCTTAAGGTTGATTATGTCGTCAGGGGTGAAGAGATCGAGGTCGTCTTTAGCTCTCCGTGCCTGACCAATGCCATAAACGGCGCGGCTGCGATAGCAGCGACCTTACCGCTTGGTGTAGAGATGGCGGATGTAGTGGCAGGGCTTGCCGCGTTTACTCAGCCGGCAGGGCGTATGGAGGTCTTGGAGGCTGGCTTGGTCAAGGTGCTTGACGATAGCTATAACGCAAATCCAGATTCCGCTGCCGAGGCGATTATGAGTCTGGTTGTTATGGCCGCGGCCTCGGGGCATCGCTCTGTTGTAATCTTCGGGGATATGCTGGAGCTTGGCAGGGCCTCGGAGAGGCTTCACCGCGAGCTTGGTTCGGTAGTGCCGGGGCTTAAGGTAGACCGGCTCGTAACGGTTGGCGAGGCCAGCGAGGCCTTGTCAATAGGGGCAAAGAACGCGGGTATGAGAGAAGACCGTGTTATTCACTTTGCATCTAATGCCGAGCTTATAGAGGTATTGGAAGAGGTAATTACGCCGGGCGATATTGTCCTTGTAAAGGGTTCAAGGTCTTCGCATATGGAAGAGGTTGTAGAAGGCTTGCTAAAGACCTTCACAGGTAAGGGAGAGGTCTAAAAAAATATGTTTTATCATTATTTATATCCTCTGGCAGAGTACCATACGATATTTAATGTATTTCAATACATTACCTTTAGAACCATCTATGCGACGGTTACGGCACTTATATTGAGCTTTATAATAGGGCCTTTTCTTATAAATAAGCTGAAGGTCTTGCAGGTCGGTGAGGTTATAAGGGCCGATGGCCCGGCCAGCCATCACCTGAAGGCAGGGACTCCGACGATGGGCGGGGCGATAATATTAACGGCGGTTATCGGCTCTGTCCTGCTCTGGGGTAACCTTAGTAATCTTTATGTCTGGATAGTATGTTTTGTAACTCTCGGGATGGGAGCGGTTGGTTTTGTAGATGATTACCGTAAGGTTATCTTAAAAGACCCGAAAGGGCTGAGCCCGATCCCCAAGTTTTTATCCCAAGGGGTCGTCGCTGCCGCAGCAGCAGCTGTACTTTATCTAAGCGGCTTTGATACGGCCATTACAATACCTTTTTTCAAAGGGGTGAGCATCGAGCTTGGGGTCTTGTATATACCCTTTGCAGCCCTTGTGATAACAGGGACGTCCAATGCCGTTAACCTTACCGATGGTCTGGACGGGCTTGCCATCGGGCCGATGCTGATAGCATCGGCGACTTACCTGCTGCTTGCTTATGTGACCGGTAATGTGAAGATATCTAACTACCTGCAGGTAATGTATGTGTCGGGGGCAGGAGAGCTTGCGATATTCGCAGGGGCTATGATGGGCGCAAGCCTTGGCTTTCTCTGGTTTAACTCCTATCCAGCCCAGGTCTTTATGGGCGATATCGGTGCTCTCTCGCTTGGCGGAGGGCTTGGCACGCTGGCTGTTCTTACAAAGAACGAGGTCCTGCTGGTACTGGTCGGCGGTGTCTTTGTTGTAGAGGCTCTAAGCGTTATTTGTCAGGTCGCGTCATTTAAATTAACCGGTAAGAGGATATTTGCTATGGCCCCGATCCATCATCATTTCGAGCTTAAGGGATGGGCCGAGCCGAAGATAATAGTAAGGTTTTGGATAATATCGATAATACTCTCGCTTATAGCGATCAGTACCCTGAAGTTGAGATGATCGCAGAGGAGTTGATAGGGGTGAAGGAGTATAGACAGGCGAATACTCGTTATTCTTTAAGCGGCAGGCGTGTGCTGGTGGTTGGGCTTGGGGCCTCCGGGCTCTCGGCGGCCTCTTATCTGGCAAGCCTCGGTGCCGTTGTGACGGTAACCGATAATCGGGCAGAGACCGAGATAGCGAGTATAGATTCTATTAAAGAGGCGGGTCTGGTGATGGAGCTTGGCGGCCATAATACTGATAGCTTTACAGCAGCCGATCTGATTGTCTTAAGCCCTGGGGTTGCGCCGACTATAGAGCCGATAAGGGCTGCAAAGGCCGCTGGTGTGGAGATAGTAAGTGATATCGAGCTATTTGGACGATTCACAGAGGCCCCGGTTGTTGCCATAACAGGGACCAATGGTAAGTCAACGACGACCTCACTTATCGGCGAGGTCTTAAAGGAAGCAGGTAGCGAGGTCTTTGTCGGTGGTAATATCGGCAGGCCCGCGCTGGATTATTTTTCGCAGTATCGTGATGGTCAAGAGGCCGATTACGCAGTCCTTGAGATAAGCAGTTATCACCTGGAGCAGGTAAGTAGCTTTCGCCCAAAGGTCGCGGTGCTCTTGAATATCACAGAGGATCATCTGGAGAGATACGACGGCTTTAGAGATTACGCAGAGACGAAGTTCAGGATTTTTGCGCAGCAGAGCTCAGATGACTTTGCGGTAGTTAATCTAGCAGATGAGGTCATAGTCGAGCACCTAAAGACGGCGGCCCTTAAGGCTCGGGTAATTGGGTTTTCCAGTGAAGGTAGCTTAGAAGACGGTTTTTATCTGGCGCAGGATGCTGGCGAGGACTTTATAGTCCGAGCCAGCGATAGAGGTAAAAAGGAATATTCGCTCAAAGGTGTAAATATAACCGGGCGGCATAACGCCGAGAATATAATGGCGGTTCTGGCAATGGCAGAGGCACTGGGGATAGACGGCGAGCTGGTAATGCGCGTAGCCCGTGGCTTTAAAGGACTTTCGCATAGAGCCGAGTTTGTAAGAGAGCTCGGTGGTGTGCGCTATATAAATGATTCCAAGTCAACGAACGCAGGGTCTTTATATAAGGCCCTTATCGGTTTGGCACCGCCTGTTGTCTTGATAGCCGGAGGGCGTGATAAGCACGGGGATTACGGTTTTTTAAAGGAGTTGGTAGGTGCTCGCGTCTCGGTGATGATTACAATCGGCGAGGCCAGTGCTAGGTTGCAGGAGGCCTTTGGTGAAGTCACGCAGGTCGTCGTAGCCAGTGGTCTGGAAGAGGCCGTTGGGATTGCAAGGAAAGTAGCAGTGGAAGGGGCAACGGTTTTATTCTCTCCTGCGTGTTCAAGCTTTGATATGTTTAGTAACTACGAGGAGCGCGGAGAGAGGTTCATGGAGTTGGTGGAGGCACTATGATCGGAGCGAGAAATGCCGATAGAATGCTGATCGTAACCACATTCCTTCTGGTGGCTTCAGGGGTGGTTATGGTCTACTCAACAAGCTTTGTCATTGCGATGCGAAAGTTTGGTGATGAGTACTTCTTTGTAAAAAAACACGTTGCTTTTGCGATTATCGGGCTTGTGCTTTTTGTGGCAGTCTCAAGAGTGCCTTACCATCTGTATAAGAAGCTTACGTATCCGATACTTATCGGGACGGTGATACTGCTGGCCTGTCTGTTTATTCCGGGTGTTGGGCATAAGGTCGGGGGTGCTACGCGCTGGTTAAAGGTTATGGGTATGACCTTTCAGCCCTCAGAGCTTGCCAAGGTCGCGGTGATAATATTTCTGGCCTATTCGTTGGAGGCCAAGCAGGGGGTTATAAAGAGTTTTTCTCTTGGGTTTCTGCCAAATATATTAATACCTGGCATTGTTATTGTTATGGTTTTGGGCCAGCCCGATCTTGGTAGTGCCGTAACGCTAAGTGCTCTGGTCTTTATACTTTGTTTTGTCGCCGGAGTCCGTGCGCTGCACCTCACAGGGCTATTGATTATGGTACTGCCGATGCTCTATGTAGTGGTGTTGAAGTTTCCATATATGATGCAGCGCATACAGACATTTCTTGACCCATGGAAGGATCCGAGTAACTCGGGCTTTCAGATAATACAGTCTTTTCTGGCCTTTGGTTCTGGCGGGTTGTGGGGGGTTGGGCTTGGCGAGGGTAGGCAGAAACTCTTCTATCTGCCAGAGGCGCATACGGATTTTATCTTCTCGGTTATAGGAGAAGAACTCGGCCTGATCGGGGTCGGTGCGGTAATACTTTTATATGTTGTTTTTTTTGTAAGCGGGCTTTTGGTCGCACTAAGGGCAAAGGATATATTTGGCCGGTATCTGGCCCTGGGTTTGACGCTTCTGATAACGGTTCAGGCGATGATAAATATGGCTGTAGTTATGGGGATATTGCCGTCCAAGGGATTGCCGCTTCCTCTGGTTAGTTACGGAGGGAGTTCGTTGGTGATGAGCCTTGTTGCTGTCGGTATTATCCTGAATGTTTATATAAAGGGGAATGAGGCTTGAGGATGGTTATAGCAGGCGGTGGTACAGGCGGGCATCTTTTTCCGGCACTCGCTCTGGCCGATGAACTCAAGAAAAGAGACGGAAAGGCAGAGATAACCTTTGTGGGAAGCTCTCGCGGGATCGAGTCTAGGGTCGTGCCGGCTCTGGGGTATAGGCTTGAGCTTCTTGATGTTGAGGGAATAAAAAGACGTAGCTCGGCGCGTAAGTTTCGAGCCCTTGTAAAGGCCGTGGCGGCGACCTTTAAGGCTGCAAAACTTATAAAGTCTATACGTCCGGACGGTGTAATAGGGACGGGCGGTTATTGCTCCGGCCCTGTCGTCTTGGCGGCAAGGCTCTTAGGCATAAAGACAGCTATCCTTGAGCAGAATGCCGTGCCGGGGCTAACCAACAGGATTCTTGGTAGATTCGTCCATAGAATATATACGTCCTTTGAGGAGGCCGGCAGTTATTTTCCGCAGAAGAAGATAGTCCTTGCCGGCAATCCGGTTAGAAAGGAAATACTAGGGGTTAAGCGTGAGGTCAGGAGTTATCAGGATAGGCAGTTTTCGATCTTTGTCTTTGGAGGCAGTCAGGGGGCAACGGCAATAAACGCGGCCTTCCTCGATGCCACAGAGCATCTCGCTGATATCTGGCCCTCTCTTAAGGTTACGCATCAGGCAGGTTATAACGGTTTTGCTCAGGTAAAAGAGGCCTATGAAAGAAAAGGCATTAAGGTAGAGCTGCATAAGTTTATAAATGATATGGCAGCGGCCTATAAAGACTGCGATCTTATAATATGCAGGGCAGGGGCGACGAGTCTGGCAGAGATCATGGCCGTAGAGATGCCATCGATCCTAGTGCCTTATCCGTTCTCGTCGGACTCTCATCAGGATGCCAATGCAAAGGCTTTGGTAGATAAGGGTGCGGCCATTATGCTTAAGCAAGATGAACTGACCGGCAAGACACTTGCCAACGCAATAAGGAGGCTCTTTAAAGATCCAGAGCAGATAAAGAGTATGAGGCAGAAGGTCGGGGCGATGGCAAAGGGCGATGCCTCGGCAGTGATTGTAGATGACTATATGAGGTTATTGGCGCAGCACTAACTGCACTCACTGCGCTCACTGCGTGAGAGCTAAAGGCTTCGCCAAGGAATTAACAAAATTATGGAAAAATTTACTAGGAAGTTAGAAGTTATAGGCAGTATCAAAAGGAGTTTCATAAATGTATAGAGGGAAGATAAGGAAGATTCATTTTGTAGGGATCGGCGGCTCCGGGATGAGCGGTATCGCCGAGGTCCTTATAAATATGGGGTACAGGGTCTCCGGCTCTGACCTGCGTGGCAATGACGCGAGCCGTCGTTTGGCAACGCTTGGTGCTTCCGTGATGGTAGGCCATAAAAAAGACAATGTCTCGGGCGTGGACTGTGTTGTATATTCTTCGGCGGTAAACTTTGAAAATGTCGAGCTTAAAGAGGCCGAGGCCCTGCAGATTCCGATAATACCAAGGGCTGAGATGCTTGCTGAATTAATGCGTATGAAGTACGGGATAGCAATCGCAGGTACGCATGGTAAGACCACGACGACCTCGATGACCGCATCAATATTAGAGGTCGCTGGTATCGACCCGACCGTTGTTACCGGCGGAAAGCTTAATGCAACCGGGACAAACGCGACGCTTGGCAAAGGGGATTTTCTCGTGGCCGAGGCCGATGAGAGTGACGGAAGTTTTCTGCGGCTTTCTCCTTCGATAGCGGTAGTTACCAATATCGACCGTGAGCATATGAATCATTATAGCTCTATGGATGATATGAAAGATGCGTATATAGATTTCATGAACAAAGTTCCTTTCTATGGTTGCTCGATAGTCTGTCTTGATAACCCGACTATTCAGTCGATCTTGCCGTCGATAACCAGAAGGTATGTTACCTACGGACTCTCGGCGCAGGCCGAGGTCCATGCCGTGAATATCGAGAAGAAAGGGACAAAGACAAGCTTTGATCTTATAGTAGGGGGTAAGGTCGAGGGGCGTGTAACCATAGGGCTGCCGGGCGATCACAACGTCTGTAACGCACTGGCAGCCGCCTCTGTGGCAATCGAGTTGGGAGTGCCGGTCAGGTTTATAGAGAGGGGGCTGGAGAGTTTTAAGGGAGTAGAGCGGAGATTTCAGGTAAAGGGCAGGGCCGGTAATATTATGGTCGTCGATGATTACGGTCATCACCCTGTTGAGATAAAGGCTGTGCTGAAGGCTGTAAAGGACGGCTGGAGAAGAAGGGCGATAATAGTCTTTCAGCCTCATAGGTATTCAAGAACTGAAGATTTATTCTCTGAGTTTATAACGGCCTTTAATGACGCTGATGTCCTTATTATAACCGATGTCTACGGCGCAGGGGAAGCACCAAGCAAGGACTTTAACTCGGAGAAGCTCTTTGAGGCCATAAAAAAACACGGTCACAGGGCTGTAGAGTATATCGCCCAGAAAGAAGAGATCCCGGCGCGTCTGATCGAGCTTACCGAGAGCGGCGATATGGTTATAACCCTTGGTGCCGGTGATGTCTGGCAGGTGGCTGAGGAGACCTTAACGGCATTAGAGGAAAAGTACGGGATATCGAGCCTCAGGCTTGTTCAGGAAGACGAAGGTAAAGAGTAAAGACCAGCTGGTTTTAACTGGCGAGATAGATATTAGTCTTTTTATCAGGAGTAAAAAATGGCAGAGCAGTTTCAATTATTTTTTGTTCAGCGTTTTAAGGGTAAGGTTCTCTTTGATGTGCCTATGAGCCAGTATACCTCTATGGGTGTTGGAGGCCCTGCCGAGGTAATGGCCTTTCCGCAGGACGAGGCCGATCTGAAAGACCTTCTGGCCTTTGCCACTGCCAAGCGTTTCCCTGTCTTTATTCTTGGCGGAGGGACCAACCTGGTCGTACGCGATAAGGGTATCAGAGGGGTCGTTGTTAATATGACCGAAGGTTTTAGAGATCTTTCATGGCGTGAAGAGACAGGCGTTGTGGTCGGCAGCGGTATTACGTTATCAAGGCTTTTAAAGCGTTGCGTTGAGCGAGGGCTCTCCGGGTTAGAGTTCGCCGAAGGCATCCCCGGTACGATTGGTGGCGCGTTAGTGATGAATGCCGGTGCGTACGGCCAGGAGATGAGCGAGATTGTAGAAGGCGTTGAGGTCTTGGACCGTAAAGGCAAGAAGAGCTTTATACCCAAGGGTGATATTGAGTTTGGTTACCGCAGTACGACTCTACCCGAAGGTGCGATTGTAACCAGAGCGCACCTGAGTTTTATAAAGAAGCCGGAGGACGAGATCAAGGAGACGATCTCTAGCTTCAGGGGGCGTCGCAAAAGCAGCAGTAAGGTTGGTTGCCCGAGCGCAGGCTCTGTCTTTAAAAACCCGGAAGGCACCTTTGCTGGAAAGGCCATAGAAGAGGCAGGACTTAAGGGCCACCGCATTGGCGGGGCCATGGTCTCAGAGGTGCATGCAAATTATATTGTTAATAAGGGCAATGCAACGGCTATAGATGTCTTGAGTCTGATGGCCCTTATAAGAGATAAGGTCTATGGCAAGAGCGGATTAACATTAGAGCCGGAGATAAAGGTAGTTGGAGAGGACTAGAAATTGACCGAGCGGGCAGAATTTATAGCGGAGTTTAAGGGCAAGCGCATCGGCGTTCTTATGGGCGGTTTGTCTGAAGAACGTGAGATCTCTTTTAAGAGTGGACGGGCGGTTTTAGCGGCACTCTTATCGCGCGGCTATAATGCCGTGGCGATTGATGCCGTCAGTAACGTAGCCGCAGAGCTTAAGGGTCTTAAGATCGAGGTCGTTTTTATCGCCTTACACGGACTTTACGGAGAGGACGGTGCTATTCAGGGCTTACTGGAAATCATGCGTATTCCTTATACAGGGTCCGGGGTTCTGGCCAGTGCCGTTACTATGGATAAGGTCGCCAGTAAGGTTGTCTTTGATCAGTACCAGATTCCAACACCGCGATCTTTTGTTTTAAGGGGTGGCAGCACGGCGATAGCAGACGGCTTTGAGCTGCCGCTTATAGTAAAGCCCGCCAGCCACGGATCTACAATAGGTATCGGCGTTGCCGATACCGCAGAGGAGTTTCAAAAGGCCGCTATAGAGGGTTATAAGTTTGAAGATGTTTTGATTGTAGAGGAGTTTATAACTGGTCGGGAGATCACGATATCTATTATAGAGGATAGAGTCTTGCCGATTGTAGAGATTATAATAAAGGGCCGTATATATGACTTTGATTCAAAGTATAAAAAAGGGCTGACTGAGTTTGTCGTCCCGGCCAAGCTGGATAAAGCCATAGCAGAGCGTGCAAATGAGGTTGCGGTAAAGACCTATAAGGCTCTGGGTTGCGCAGGGGCGGCGAGGGTAGATATATTACTCGATGCAGCCGATGATCTGTTTGTCCTGGAGGCCAATACAATCCCGGGAATGACCGAGTTGAGCCTCTTGCCAATGGCAGCCGGTAGTAGCTACGAGGAGTTGGTAGAGGAGATATTACTGACGGCCCGCTTACATAAAACAACAGGGTCGTTATAAAAGGCGGCTGAGCCGCTCCAAAATGCGGCAAGGCCGCTTCATAAGGCG
>CAZUFI010000012.1:15282-21272 GCA_964618745.1 uncultured Thermodesulfobacteriota bacterium
GTTATAAAAGGCGGCTGAGCCGCTCCAAAATGCGGCAAGGCCGCTTCATAAGGCGGCAAGGCCGCTTGCAGATGACTAGATAGAGACGGGTAACGAGCATGCGTAAGAAACTTAATATAAAGAATAAGTCCGGCGGCAACCGTAAGAGGAAAGATCCTTTTTTCAGAAGGTATGGTCGTTTCTTCAGCTTTATTGGTTCGACTCTGGGGCTTACTCTGCTCTTTATATCGGTGATCTTCGGTGGGCTTCTGCTCTACGCAGAGGTCGTAAGTAGTCCGAGATTAATGCTCAGGCATATTAATGTAGTCGGGCTTGATAGGGTCGATAAAGAGAATCTGTTAGAGCAGGCAAACCTTAGAGAGGGGCGTAATATTCTGGCCGTAAGTACCTCTGAGGCCGAGGCGATAATAGAGAGTAATCCTTATGTAAAGACGGCAAAGGTAGTAAAGGTATTGCCAGGTACCGTTAACGTAAGCATTGTAGAGCGGCGTCCTGTTGTGCTGGTCAATATTGACGGGCTCTTTATTATGGATGCCAAGGGCGTACTTTTTAAGAGATATTCACCGGCAGACAGGCTTGATATACCGATTGTCACGGGGCTGGAGCAGCATAAAGATAAATGGAAGTTTACGATGGGGCCGGCCCTTCTAAGGCTTGTCAGGGTCTTGGAAGATGCCGAGAGATTTAATCTCTCTAATATATCCGAGATCCACGCCGACCCTGTCCATGGTTTTTCGGTAGTTACTTTGAGGGAAGGGATAAGGCTTGATCTGGGTAGTACCGGTTTTGTAGAGAAGTTCGGGATGCTTGAGAAGATAATATCCGCCAGAGGCGGCAAGCTTACCGGCATAGAATTTGTTGATCTTAATAATGATCGTGGGGTTGTAGTAAGGTTTGCGACCTCTGTCAGCGGAGCAAGGGAGGCTACATAAAATGTCAAAGAGAGATAATCTTATAGTAGGGCTAGATATCGGCACTACAAAGATCTGCGTCATCGTTGGCGAAGAGACCAAAGACGGTCTTGAGATTATAGGCATAGGTACGCACCCGTCAAAGGGACTGAGAAAAGGCGTTGTTGTAAATATAGAGAGCACCGTAGAGGCGATAAAAAAGGCCGTTGAAGAGGCCGAGCTCATGGCTGGCTGCGAGATCAATCAGGTCTATGCGGGTATATCTGGCGGGCACATAAGGGCCTTTAACAGCCACGGTGTAATAGCTGTAAAGGAAGGGGAGATAACGCCTGCTGATATAGATAGAGTTGTCGAGGCCGCTCAGGCCGTTGCCATTCCGACGGACAGGGAGGTTATCCATGTTATTCCGCAGGAATATATAATCGATGATCAGAGCGGTATTCAGGAGCCGCTCGGTATGAACGGGATAAGGCTTGAGGTAAAGGTTCATATTGTTACGGCAGCCGTAACCTCTGCGCAGAATATAATAAAATGCGCCAACAAGGCAGGCCTTGATGTCGCCGATATCGTCTTGCAGCAGATAGCAAGTAGCGAGGCCGTACTCAATGATGACGAGCGTGATCTTGGCGTAGCCCTGATCGATATCGGCGGCGGTACGACCGATATCGCGATCTTCCACGGGGGCACTATAAAATGCACCAGCGTTATCTCGCTTGGTGGTAATCAGGTGACAGGCGACGTAGCCGTAGGGCTCAGAACCCCGGCGAGCGAGGCTGAAAAACTTAAGATAAAGTACGGTTGTGCAATAGCCGCGATGGCAGCGGAGGACGAGACCCTTGAGGTTCCGGCCGTTGGCGGATACAAACCAAGGACGGTCTCTCGTCATATTCTGGGGGAGATCATAGAGCCAAGAGTCGAGGAACTATTTGAACTGGCCAAGCGCGAGATATACAAGTCCGGCTTCGATGGCGTCGTCTCATCTGGCATTGTCCTGACCGGTGGTACTGCCTCGCTCGCTGGTGTGACGGATCTGGCCGAGCAGGTCTTTGATCAGCCCGTAAGGAAGGGGACACCCGCCGGCCTGATTGGTCTGGTCGATGTCGTAAAGGATCCTGCCTACTCAACGGCGGTTGGTCTTGTGCGCTACGGTACAAAGCACGCGGTCGAGGCGCAGTTTAAGAGAGGCGGCGGTAATATGTTTAATAAGCTTCTTGGCAGGATGACGAGTTGGATTCAGGAGTTCTTTTAGAGAGAGCAGAAGGTTAAATATATAGGTGGCGTGTTTTTTACGTCTGGATAGGGTTTAGTTAGACAATTATTAATAACTCTAAACGAAGGTTGAAAAAGGAGGGAGCAGATGGTCTTTGAGTTATCGGATAACTTTAATAGAGGTGCTAGAATTAAGGTCATAGGAGTTGGCGGATGCGGGGGCAACGCCGTCGATACTATGATACTTTCAGGGTTGGAAGGTGTGGAGTTTATAACATCAAATACGGATAGTCAGGCACTGGTATCATCGCTTGCGGATCTGAAGATTCAGCTTGGTAGTGAGCTTACCAAGGGACTCGGGGCCGGGGCAAACCCGGATGTCGGAAAGAACGCGGCCATTGAGAGTCGTGAGCAACTGGTAGAGATATGCAGTGACGCGGATATGATCTTTATAGCGGCAGGCATGGGAGGAGGCACAGGTACTGGTGGCGCACCCATTGTGGCAGAGATAGCAAGAGAGTGCGGTGCGCTTGTCGTGGGTGTAGTGACAAAGCCATTTGGCTTTGAGGGTGCGCGCAAATCTGTTGTTGCGGAAGAAGGCCTTAAAAATCTGAAGGCAGTTGTTGATACGGTAATTACTATACCGAACCAGAGGTTGCTCTCGATAGCGAGCAAGAATACCTCGCTTGCCGATGCCTTTAAAAAGGCCGATGACGTACTCTTCCAGGCTGTAAAGGGAATAAGCGATGTTATTACCGTGCCGGGTCTGGTTAACGTAGACTTTGCGGATGTTAAGACGATTATGAGTGAGATGGGGCGTGCCCTAATGGGAAGCGGCCTTGCAATGGGCGAGAACCGGGGGCTAGAGGCTGCGAGGCAGGCGATATCGAGTCCGCTCTTAGAGGATATCTCTATTAAGGGTGCAAGAGGCGTATTGATTAATGTAACCGGATCTTCTGACCTGACCTTAAATGATATGAACGATGCTTCAACGCTCGTTCATGAAGAGGCCCATCCTGATGCCAATATTATTATCGGCGCGGTCATAGATGAGACAATGGGTGATGAGGTTCGTGTGACTGTTATAGCCACGGGCTTTGGCGAGACCGGCGAGATTCCTGTAAGCAACAAGACTAATCAGATCAAGACAACAGAGGCTATGGGCCATGATATGGGCACGAGCCATCATGGCCAGAGCGTAGGTATTGAGCAGAACCAGCCTATGATGCAGGGGCAAGGTATGGCGCATACTCCTCCGCCTGCCAACCCTAATGTAGGGCAGGCCCATCAGCCGCCTGCAAGCCATAGCCAGCAGCCATTGCCAATGGCCGCTGTAGGTGGTGTTATGCAGGGTGGCGCGTCCTATAACCATGGTGAGTACGGCAGCAGGGTGGATAAGCGAGGCGGAATGAATGGTGGTAGAGATGATGACTACTATGATACGCCGACCTTTCTGAGAAAGCACGCGGACTAGGCCTTGATCGAGAGCTTTAATTAAGAGCCTTATTCGGAGAGTTTTCTGGCATCTTTGTAAATATCTTTAGTGATTGAACTCGGCGTCCCCGTGTCGGCTCAAGACAGAGATGCCCAGAGGTGCTCCCTCCGCACGCAGGTGCTTCCGATCACCTGTGCGCTCCTGGATTACTCTTCGGAGAAGGGCTTGTTACGTATTTGTAGAATTAAGTTTGTTTATTATTAGGTGAGCCTGGAGTAGCTGGTATGGTTTAGATATAACATAGCCAGCATCCTCCCCCGGGTCCAAGCCTCACCGTTATGCCGATCACCCCTTTGCACAGGTTGCAAAGGGGTGATTTTTTTTGTCTCAGAACCTGCCTATTGTTACCTTTGACCAGGCACCGATTGGTTTATATCTAGTGGTAAAGATACCTTGCGTAAGAATTAAATTGAAAGGAAGAAGAGAATACTTGACAAAATTGATAAGGTATATTAAATTATAAAGAATGCCTTACCTTTATGTTATGCGTATATTAATGGTGTCTTTTCGTATTTCGCCTAAGGGTTGGTAATTAAAAGGAACTTTAGAGATAGTCAATATGAGATTAACTACAAAAGGACAATATGCAGTTCGCGCGATGGTCAAGTTGGCCTCGTACCGTGGTGGCGTGCCGGTCTCCCTTAAAGATATTTCCAAGGAAGAGGGGATATCTTTGGCCTATCTCGAACAGCTTTTTCTGAAGCTCAGGAAGGGCGATATCGTCAGGAGCGTTAGGGGGCCGGGCGGTGGCTATGTGCTGGCACGCGGTGCTGCCGAGATAAGCGTCGGTGATGTGATCTCGGTTGTGGAAGAGCCGCTTAATCCTGTGGCCTGCCTTGATGATGACGCAGAGGTCTGTACAAGGGCCGATAACTGCATAACTCAGAATATCTGGAAGGGGCTGGGCGATAGGATAAAGGGTTTTTTAAACTCGATAAGTGTAGAGGATCTATTGTCGGAGTTGGAAGAGGCAAATGGCGGCGCGCATATGTGCGACATACAGAGCCGTTAGTTAGCCAGGTATTCTGATATTAGTGAAATAGCAAAATAGAGATTTAAACGGAGGTTTTTCCTTGAGTAAGCAGATATACTTCGATCATAACGCGACCACACCGGTTGATGGTGAGGTCTTTCAGGCTATGAAGCCGTTTCTTACAGAGCAGTGGGGTAACCCGTCGAGCATTCACTGGGCCGGGCGTGGCCCGCACAAGGCTATAGACGAAGCAAGGGAGCAGATCTGTGAGTTTCTGGGATGTTCTTCCGTCGAGCTTGTCATTACAAGCTCCGGCTCGGAGAGCGATAACCTTGCCATCAAGGGTGTTGCCTATGCAAAGAAGAAAAAGGGCAATCATATTATTACCACAAAGGTAGAGCATCCGGCTGTTTTGAATCCGTGTAAGTTCCTTGAGCGAGAGGGTTTTAAAGTAACGTATCTGGGTGTTGACAAAGACGGTATGCTGGATCTCGATGAGTTGCGCTCAGCGATTACCCCGGAGACTACTCTGATAACAACGATGTTTGCCAACAACGAGACCGGCGTTATATTCCCTATTAAAGAGATCGGTGCTATAGCGCGTGAGCATAAGATTACCTTCCACACCGATGCCGTTCAGAGTGCGGGGAAGATTCCTATAAATGTAAAAGACCTTAATGTTGATCTACTTAGTATCTCGGGTCACAAGCTCTATGGCCCTAAGGGCATGGGCGCACTTTTTGTAAAGCGTGGTGTCAGGATTGTACCTCTTATCCACGGCGGTCACCATGAACGCAACAGGCGCGGAGGTACCGAGAACGTAGCCGGTATTGTTGGTCTGGCAAAGGCCTGCGAGGTCGCGATGCGTGATATGGCAGAGGAATCGGCCAAGGTCGCAAAACTAAGAGACAGGCTTGAGAAAGGTCTGCTGGAAAGCATCCCGGCACTTAGGATAAACGGTAAGAGAGATTGCAGAATCCCTAATACGGCGAATGTAGCCTTTGATTTTGTCGAGGGTGAGTCGCTGCTTCTAAGTATGGATATGCTGGGCATCGCCGCTGCCAGCGGCTCGGCCTGTACCTCGGGCAGCCTTGAGTCTTCGCATGTGCTTATGGCAATGGGCGTTAAGCCAGAGCTTACGCACGGCTCGGTAAGGTTCAGCCTTGGTCGCTCCAATACGGAAGAAGAGATTGATTTCCTCATTAAAGAGATGCCCCCGATAGTCGAGCGTATCAGGGGTATGTCGCCGCTCTGGGACTCAAAGGCGCAGAAGGGGATTGAGCTGGACTTTGACGAGAAGGTCTGCTAGTAAGAAATAAGTAGAATGGGCTAGCCATTGCCTGTTATAATATATGGAAGGCGTAGTATTTATCGGGGGATCGCAGAGGCGGTCATTTGTATT
>CAZUFI010000013.1:0-20501 GCA_964618745.1 uncultured Thermodesulfobacteriota bacterium
TTAACGCCTGGCAACCTTGTCCCGATATTGCTTGGCAAAGGAGAGCTCGCCTTTAAGGACTCTACTGAGCGACAGAGCTCGCTGGATGGCTACGGCAGATTAACACGAATCATTGCGAACCCTGCAAGCACTGCAAACCATGAAACGACCAACCCCAGGACGACCACAAAAGATCTCACAAAGCCGGAACAGAGAAGACCAGTTACGGTAACCATCGGGGACTACCGCATCGTCGAAGGCCTGCGCGTTCCTTTCAGCTTCACCCTTGAGGGTAGAGGCGATCTGCTAACCATTAATTACTATACCCTACGACCCAACCCGCAGATACTGCCGTCTACTTTTAGCCTCGGCACTATTGGCGACTAAAAAACTTCCTGCATAAAACCAGCAATACCAACTCTTCTTTAAAAAACAAAAAAAAGCCACCACGGTACTTTATACCGAGGTGGCCTTCTGATGAATCTATAGTACTTATATCAGACCTGGATAGTACCGCTTGGCCAAGCACGCCCCAGAGCAGCCCTCATAAAGCCCTTATAGTCTTCCAGAAGCGACTCATCTGCCGCCTCAAAGCGCATAACCAGAACGGGCTGCGTATTACTGGCACGTACCAATCCCCATCCCTGCTCAAAGACGACCCTTATGCCATCGATATCAATAAGCTCCTTAATGGCAGGGCCCGGCACACCCTCTTTAATTACCTTTTTAAGTGATTCTATTATCTCGAACTTCTCCTGCTCCGGGCACTCTACCCTTATCTCCGGGGTAGTCACGGTCTCCGCAACCCCGTCCAGAAGACTTGAGAATGCAAAGTCAGGGTTCTCCGCTCTCTTCTGCGCTAAAATCTCCACCAGACGGCAGGTCGCGTATATCGCATCGTCAAAGCCAAAGTACCTATCCGCAAAGAAGATATGACCGCTCATCTCGCCAGCCATAGCGGCATTAAGCTCCTTCATACGAGCCTTTATCAGAGAATGACCGGTCTTCCACATAACACCTTTACCACCGCTCTTCTTAATCTCGTCATACATAGTCTGCGAACACTTGACCTCACCGACTATCGTCTCGCCCGGGGTCTTCTCCAAAATAGCTCTGGCAAAGATCACCATCAACTGATCACCCCAGATAACCTTACCATTCTCATCTACCATCCCGATTCTATCTGAGTCCCCGTCATAGCCCACACCAAAGTCCGCACCATGCTCGGCGACCTCTGCCTTAAGGGCCTCCAGATTCTCCTCTACCGTCGGATCAGGATGATGATTCGGGAATTTTCCGTTTGGCTCACAAAAAAGCTCGACTACTTCACAACCAAGCTGGCGCAGAAGCTCGGGGGCAACCAGCCCACCCGTACCATTGCCGGCATCGATAACTAATTTTATCGGCCTCTTAAGGTCTGGCGCAGGGAGTGTTCCCTCAAAGTTCTTAAGTATGGTATCCGTATAGTGCGGAACGATATTAATGTTTTGCAGGTTGCCTTTTATCTTAGCGACTATCGTTGAACCTCTAGCTGAGAATTCCTGCATTATCTTCTTTATTATCTGTATCTCTTCCCCGTGTATCGTATCCTGACAGACACTTATCTTAAAGCCATTATACTCGGCCGGATTATGGCTACCTGTTATCATGATGCCGCCGTCCAGCTCATCGGTAAAAAGAGAGAAGTACTGGAGCGGGGTCGGGCACAGCCCTATATCAACTACACTAGCCCCGCCTGACATAAGCCCAAGGACCAGACCGTTTCTAAGCGTCTCTGAACTAAGACGGGCATCCATCCCGACACTCACCTTAAAGTTCGTCTTCCCTGTCTTCTTACCCAGATAATAACAAAAGGCCTTTGCCAACAGCTCGGCTGTGTCCTGAGTAATATCTTCAGTAAACTTACCCCTTATATCGTACTCGCGGAATATATGATCCTTGACCTCGATCTGCATAACTTACTTCCCCCTCGTAATATCAAAACAAAACTATTTATTTTTCTTTCTTAGTGCCCTGAAAAAAGCCTTTAACTTATCGCCGCCCTCTTGCTGCATAACACCACTGGTCACTGAAAAACGATGATTAAGACGACTGTCACTCGATAGATCATAGAGTGAGCCACAGGCACCGGCCTTGGCATCTGTTGCTCCGTAGATAAGCCTGCCGATCCTGGCCTGAATAAGCCCACCCATGCACATCACACACGGCTCCAATGTAACGTATAGCTGGCAACCGTCCAGACGCCAGGTGCCGAGCTTTCTGGCGGCCCTGCTAAGGGCAATGATCTCGGCATGAGCGGTCGGGTCGTGTGCAGTCTCTTTTTTGTTAAACGCACGGGCCACTATAAGGCCGTCACGCACGATTACAGCACCAACAGGGACCTCACCCAGAGCCTCTGCCCTGGTTGCCTGCGCCATCGCCTTCTTCATAAAAAACAAGTCTTTCTCACGGGCCATAGCAACCCCATATTCTCTAATAAACCAAGGACTTAGAGTACCAGTTATAGACTCGAATTGTCAAGCAAGCATCTTGCCAAAAGATTAAAACCAGACCGCACTCGCTCCAAAAGGCCAAGTGTAACCCCTTGATTTTATGAAGAAAAAAACTAATGAATTGACTTTTTTGCCTGTATTTATTAAGGTTTCTATTTACCACTATAAGTTATAGACCATTAAGGAGGAGTTTTTTTATGTTCTCGGAAGCAATTAAGAAGATAGAGGGTTTCATCAGACCTACGATTATATGCAAACGCATGGAAAATGGCGAGATCTCGGCAGAAGGTGCCACCATAATTATCATAAATAAAGAGGGCTGGTTTCTCGGTGCTACCCATAAATTCGAGGTAATACCTCTCTTGAAAAAACATCGTCAAGAAAAAGAAACCATGGCCAACAACAGAAAGAACTTTGAGTCGATGAATACACCGACGGCCAAAAAAGAACTGGAAAAGCTCGTACCGGATCCAAACTGGATTACGGCCTCTTCAATATGGCCCGGCACCGATGGGCAGAAGATCGTCGATCTCGATGTCATCCCGGAGGCCGACCTTCTGCTTGGCAGACTCGACCCCTTTGACGCAAGCACCGTTACCAACTACCCGGTCTTCAAAGACCCTTCTAAAGAGCTACCTGCCGGAGCCCAGCTTTGCAAAGTAGGTTTTTCCTATACAGAGCTGACGACCAAATATGACGAAAAAAAGAACAACTTCAGCCTGGACTTTAAGAACCTGGTCACCAGCCCGCTGGACGGTATCTACACTAGGGACATTGTTTTTCGCACAAAGGAAGACCGCAAGATTCCGATTAAATTTATCGAGACCTCTACCCCCGCACTCA
The DNA here is from genome assembly GCA_964618745.1 of uncultured Thermodesulfobacteriota bacterium. Taxonomy (GTDB): domain Bacteria; phylum Desulfobacterota; class GWC2-55-46; order GWC2-55-46; family DRQE01; genus JAJRSM01. The sequence continues at coordinate 3,315 of CAZUFI010000013.1, forward strand.
GAGGGCAGAACGGATGCCCGGTCTTTGACGCAGACGGGCGCATATGGGGCATGCACAGCAAGACCCATCACCTCCCACTAGACACCAACGCAAGCACAACGATAGGGAAAGAAACCATGCAGATTCCTCAGTTCCTAAACGTTAGCTGGGCCGTTCATACCGAGGTTATTACTGCTTTCTTAAAGGAAAGAAAAGTCGAGTTTCAGGTAGGCTAAAAAACTGCAACTTTAATATTTAAAGATAAGACACGGAGGGTAAGTGCTATGCACTTACCCTCGTGTTTTTTTGGGGCGGGCCTTTAAGGTAGGATCAAGTTAAGGTAGGATTGTGACTTATACAAGTCATATAATACTCCGTGCCTAGCATGCCGAAGTTTATCGACATGCCACTAGAACATCTTCACAGATATCATCCAGCGGCAGTATACTGCTTACACCACCGCGCTCTATTGCTTCTTTTGGCATTCCAAAGACAACACAACTTTTTTCATCTTGTGCGATTGTATAGGCACCGGCATCCTTCATCTCCCTAAGCCCACGCGCACCGTCATCACCCATGCCGGTCAGTATCACACCGATTACATTTTTACCGCCGTACTTCGCCGCGCTCCTGAAAAGCACATCAACGGCAGGCCTGTGCCTGTTTACCAGCGGCCCGCCCTTTACCTCTACGTAATAATCAGCGCCACTTCTCTTCAAAAGCATATGATCACTGCCCGGAGCTATCAATGCGTGCCCCGGGATAACCCTGTCTCCGTCCTTGGCCTCTCGCACATCGATTGCACAACTCTGATCCAGCCTCTCGGCAAAGAGTCGCGTAAATCGCTCCGGCATATGCTGCACTATTACTATCCCCGGTGCGTCAACCGGCATCACCTCCAGGATATCCTTTACCGCCTCTGTCCCTCCGGTAGACGAACCAATTGCGATAACCTTATCCGTAGTACGTATCATTGCCGAGCCACCGTCGGTTTTTTTCAACATCACATCTGTGCCAAGCTTCTTGGCCGGTCTTCTTATGGCATTTCTAGGCCTTACCGATGCCCCTGCCGCGGCCTTAATCTTGCTTGTAATATCATAGATTATATCCGGCAACTTAGCCGTCAGATCAACCTTCGGCTTTGTTACAAAATCAACGGCCCCGAGCTCAAGGGCTCTAAGGGTCGTCTCCCCCCCTCTATCGGTCAGAGAGCTAACCATGACGACCGGCATCGGACGTTCCTGCATCAACTCCTCTAGAAAACTAAGCCCGTCCATCCTCGGCATCTCAACGTCCAAGGTAAGTACATCGGGGTTAAGTCTCGATATCTTACTTTTAGCAGATATCGGGTCTACCGCTACGCCGACAACCTCTATCTCACTATCTTTAGAAAGCAACTCTGTAAGAAGAGTCCTTACAACAGCTGAATCATCGATTATCATAACTCTTATCTTCTTCACATGCCCCCCAGAGAAGTATCTTCTGTTTAAAGGTTTTTTTAATGCTATCCACCACAAGTTCTGATTACAGATTTTTCTGTGGCAACTATCTATAAACTATTCGGACTCGGGCTTTTTAAAGACGCTCGGTATTACCGCCGGATACCCGGTAGCCCCGCCGACAAAGGTCTCGGAGTGCCCGAGAAAGAGGTAACCGCCATCGCGCAAGTACCTGCATAGTTTTCTCACCACATCGGCCTGCATCTCTTTATCAAAGTATATAAGGACATTCCTGCAAAATATTGCGTCAAAGCCGCCTCTAATCGGCCACTGGCTATCAAGGAGATTAAAACGCCTGAAGATCATAATATCTCTCATGAAATCCTTGACCTTAAAGTTGCCGGCATTCTCTCCTGTTCCCTTAAGAAAGTACTTATTCCAGAGATACTTAGGAATATCCTTCATCCTCTCGCTCGTATATAGGCCATTTCTCGCCTGCGCTAGAACACCATTAGATATATCGCTTGCCAGTATCTTTATCTCCCAGTTAACCGGGATCGCCAGCGTCTCAAGTATCGACATGGCTATCGAGTAAGGCTCTTCACCACTTGAACAAGCCACGCTCCATACCGTTATCTTTCGCCTTCCTGTTTTAAGAGAATTTTTTTCCATCTCCTTAACAAAGCTGCCCTCGAAGAAATCAAAGTGCGGCTGCTCACGAAAAAACTCCGTCATATGAGTACTAACTCTATCTACAAGCTCCATAAATTCTTTATGGTCGCTCTTTACTACTTTGTAGTAATCGGCAAAACTACTTACATTCAGATCTATAAACCTTCTCGCCAGCCGGGATATTAAAAGGTCTTTCTTGCCATTTGCCAGACTTATTCCCGTCTCGTCATATATAAGTTTCTGAAAGGTAGTAAACTCTTCATCTGTCATTTTTATCGACAAAACCTTCCCCCTCCCACCACAGTTTACTCCTCTTAGACTGCTTTCTTTTCTGCCTCATCCACCCACGCCGAGGCATCACCTGCCTTATCAGTCTTAGTATCCGTTACATTTGACGAAGCTGTCTTTTTTTCCTTTGCCACTGTACTGCCACTGCCTGAACGCAACTTGAATTGCCCAACCAACTTAAGCAGCTTGCTGGACTCCGCATTCATCTGCTCGCCGGTGCCCGTGGACTGCTCTAGCATCGAGGCGTTTTGCTGGGTCACCTGATCCAGCTGGTTAATGGCCTTATTGACCTGCTCAACCCCTACGGCCTGCTCGCTTGAAGCGGCACTTATCTCAGCGACCTGATCGCTTACCTTCTTAACGCTATCGATTATCTCTTCCAGATTGGCCTTGGTCATCTGCGCGTACTGTGTGCCGCCCTGAGCCTTCTCCAGATTTTCTTTGATAAGCCCTGTAATCTCCTTTGCAGCCTTTGAGCTACGGTGCGCCAGGTTTCTAACCTCTACGGCGACAACGGCAAAGCCCTTGCCCTGCTCTCCGGCTCGCGCGGCCTCGACCGCTGCGTTAAGGGCCAAAAGATTGGTCTGAAAGGCAATCTCTTCGATCACATTAATTATGTCCGCTATCTTTTTACTGCTGCTGTTTATATCCTCTATTGATGTCATCATACTGTGCATGACCTTCCCACCCTCTTCCGCCTTATTGCGACAATCCGTTGCGATCTTATTGGTCTCTTTACAGGTATCGGCATTCTGATTTACACCAGCCGAGATCTCCTCTATCGTCGCAGCCGTCTCTTCAATCGAGCCCGATTGCTCGGTAATACGCTGCGAAAAATCAGCATTGGCATCGGCCAACTCATCAGAAGAGCTACTTACCCGCGTAGATCCGCCTCGTATCTTCTGCATCATATCGTTCAGATTGGCCTTCATTGTATTCATAGTCTCTGCCAGCCTGCCGACCTCATCACGTGACCTTACAGCAATATCATTCCTAGTCAAATCACCATCGGCTATATGCCCGGCGAGTGAGACGACATCCTTGATCGGCTTTATTATTATCCGCCCTAGCACTACCCACGCGATAATAAAGACAATAATTGTCGCTGAAAGAAACCCTGCCTGCATCTTCTTAAGGTTTGCGACCTTACCGGCACTCACGCCCTCGAACATACCGACCCCCTTGTTCATCTCTTTCAAGAGCGGCACATTATTGGAAAGAATATAACTCCTGTTTTTTTCAATGGAATGGATCTGCTTGATTAATCCCTCTAAATTATTTTTAAATGGCTTCCAGAGTCCTTCTACCATGCGAAGCTGGCCTACTATTACAGGTTTTTTCAGAGCAGTTAACCCCAAATCTTTGTCTCCATTGAGCAGGCCGTTAAGTGTCTTATCAAAGAGCATCACTGTAGCAAGCGTCTTCTTTGCACTGCCAACACCATTGTCAAGAGCCATAACCTCTTTTGTCATCTTCTGGCTAAGCATCCTTTGTTTCCCTGCCAAATTCAACGTATGCGCACTAAGCCCGGCCTTATCTATCAGACCGACGGCCTTATTCATCTCTCTCAAGAGTTCTTCGTTTTCCCCGGATACATAGGCATAGTGCTCGGCCCTCTTATCGGCGTGATCAACAAGCCCTATCAACTGCGCTTCAAACTTCTTCCACAGCCCCTTGACCTTACCGAGCTGCGCCTGGATCTCAGCGTCTTTTGTCCTTGGAATCCCAAGCTTCGCATCGCCTACTATAAGTGCCTTAAGGCTCTTATCAAAGAGTGCTGTCGTTGCAAGCACCTCTTGTGCCTCTGCCTTACCCTGTAAAAGAGCCATAACCTCTTTTGTCATCTTCTGGCTAAGCATCCTTTGTTTCCCTGCCAAATTCATAACAGTACCATCACTTTTTTGAGCGCTGACCGTCAGAAAGGTAGCCGCAATAGTCGCCAAGATAAGCACAACGAAGCTCCCCATAATGACCCCTAACTTTCCTTTTATCCCGAACTTCATCGTCACTACCCCCACCTTCATATTATTTAAATATTATTCCCTTTGCTTATCGGCTCTACAACTTACCCTAGATCTCTACATAGCCTTCTTCATCTGAATTTGTATGGGCAATGGCAAGATTACCTGCACTTGCGCCGCCGGCCCGCCTGGCATGGGGATGCGCAGAAGACGACTGGCTACTACCGTCTGAACTATCTATCGTATCGGTCAACTGTAAGATAGATTTATTGACCTCATCGATGCCACGCGCCTGTTCGCTGGAGGCCGCTGATATCTCACTTATAAGGTCTGCAACCTTCTTCACACTCCCTACGATATCGCCAAGTGTCTCCCCTGTCTTTACCGCCATAATGTCGCCCTTGGCGGCCTTCTCTACACTATCTTTAATAAGATCCGTTATCTCTTTGGCAGCAGTCGAGCTCCTATGGGCGAGGTTTCTTACCTCAGAGGCGACTACAGCAAAACCCCTACCGAGCTCTCCGGCCCGTGCCGCCTCAATTGCGGCATTGAGTGAAAGCAGATTGGTCTGAAAAGCTATCTCGTCTATAACCGTTGTAATATCTGATATTTTTTTACTACTCTTGCTTATCTCGGTCATCGCCGATACCAACTCTTCCGCGACACTTCCCCCGTTCTCAGCGATATCACGCGCCTCGCCGGATAGGTCATTTGCGGCCTTGGCATTATCCGCGTTATGATGAACCGAGACCGTAAGCTCCTCGACCGCCGAGCTAATACGTGTTACGGCCTTTTCCTCATTTCTGGCCTTTTCTTTGAGCCTTCGCTCAGCACTTACGTCCTTCCAGCAAGCCACAAACCCTACAAGCTCGCCGGTCGTTGATTTAATAGGCCTGACCTGAGTCTGCAATACATATCTGCCAAGCGGGATATCCATCTTATGCGTCTTATCGTTTGTGGCCATATCTCTTAATATATTTCGTATAACATCAGGGTCTTTATGATACCTGTGTATACTGCCACCCATAATCGCGTCTGCATCAACACCCATTTCACTTCTAAGGTTTTCTTTCATATCCTGCAGGCTTTCCTTTGCCGTCTCATTCATCCAATAAAGTGTATTTTCATTTGTAGCGTCACAGACAAATACATTTTCCGTACAAGTATTAAGCATGCACTCAAATTTATGTTTTTCCTCACGGAACATTTCCAACTCTGAATTATCTTCCTTATTACCACTATTAAAGAATTTTTCAAACATAACCCTCACCCCCTAGCTCTATTTATTAGACCGCATCCTGGCTCTGCAGTTCATTATTACCGCCATCCGTACATCCCTCTGCCTCTAATGCCTGCTCCTGAGCTCTACCACTTGTCTCTGATATCCCCGCAGCCTCTGCATCCGTACCCGAAACATTATTTATCTCCTGCATCTCGCCCTCGGTAAAGAGCCTCTCAATATTTAAGAGCAAGATAAGCCTTTCTTCTACCTTGCCCATCCCCTCTATGAAATCAGTCCTTACTCCGTGCCCAAATGATGGTGTCGCATCTATCATCGCCTCTGCTATCTCCATCACCTCGCTTACGGAGTCCACTACCATCCCCACAACCCGATCAGCTACCTTTATGATGACAACACATGTACGGTCGGTATACTCGGCAGCCGGCAGGAGAAACCTGAGCCTAAGATCAACTATAGGCACAACGATTCCGCGTAGATTTATAACCCCCTTTATAAAATCAGGCAAGTAAGGGACTTTTGTCACAGGGGTTATCCCGATAATCTCCTGAACCTTAAGGATATCCACCCCATATTCCTCGTCACCCAGGCAGAAGGTTACAAACTGACACCCACCACCGCCTACGGTTATATTATCCTGCGCCTCTGCCATGACCATATCCTCCGTTTTAATATTATTTTTAATCCTGACGCTCTATATTAAAAATCCTATCTACAAATTCATTTCATTGAATATGCCTTCTTTACCACACCACCGCCATCCAAGATAAGTGCCACACGGCCATCTCCAAGGATCGTCGCCCCTGCTATACCACCGATACCGTGCAAAGCACCGAGCCCTTTGATTACGACCTGTTGCTCTCCGACAAGTTCATCTACCAACAAACCATAATTCTTGCCTTCTACCGAGATGGCAACAACGATAGCACTCCACGGATCTGTCTCTACCGGACTTATCTTAAAAAGGTTGTAGAGCCGAATTATCGGTACGTAATTACCCCTGAAGCTCATCACCTCGCCTGTCCCTTCTACCGTCTTTACCTCTTCTTGGGTCGGTCTTTTTGACTCAAGCACCATGGTTATAGGAATAATAAACTTCTCTTGCCCTATCCCTACGATAAGCCCCTGGATTATCGCAAGCGTCAAGGGAAGCCTGAGCGAAAACCTTGTGCCCTCGCCTTGGTAACTCTCTATACCTACAGAGCCGCCCATCTCTTCTATATTTCGCTTGACGACATCCATACCAACGCCTCGGCCCGATACATCCGAGATCACATCGGCGGTCGAAAAACCAGCCGCGAAGATAAGGGCATTTGCATCCTCATCACTTACATCCGTAGCCGAGTTCAATATTCCTTTTTCAACTGCTTTGGCAATTATTTTTTCCTTATTTATTCCCGCCCCGTCATCACTTACGCTGATTACCACCTCGCCGCCTTCATGATAGGCATTCAGCTGTATAACCCCTTCTTCCTCTTTACCTGCTGCCAGCCTTTCCTGCGGGCTTTCAATACCGTGATCAACCGAGTTTCTCAGAAGATGCGTTAACGGATCGGCCAGCTTTTCTATAACCGTCTTATCCAGCTCGGTCTCTTCACCCGAGATATCAAGCCTTATCTTCTTGCCTTTTGCCACGGCCAGGTCTCTTACCAGTCGCCTGAAGCGGGCAAAGATACTGCCTATCGGCAGCATCCTGATAGACATCACACGCTCCTGCATCTCTATGGTATTACGCTCCAGTTGTACGGCTGCTCTCTGCAGGGGTGCTGCCTTCTCACCAAGCTGATCTTTGGTCAACTGGCTGATCATGGCCTGCGTTATAAGGAGCTCTCCGACAAGGTTAACCAGTGCATCCACCTTATCCGTATCTACCCTGATCGTTGCCTCTCCCATCTTCGAGCTCTTTGCCTGAACCTTTGTTTTTTTACCAGCATTCTTAGTTCCGCCCGGGGTAACTACCTCAACTGTATCAGCCTGTTCCGCATCAACTACCCGTTGCTCGCTCTCACCCTCATCACTATCGCCACCACCTATCTCGGTTATCTCTATCTTGCTATCATCCATCACAAACTCGAATATATCCTCGACAACACTCCTGCCGACGCTGCCGGAGACAACCACGTTCCAGGTCAGATAACAGGTCTCGGGCTGCATATTGTCGAACGTTGGCAAATGCGTAGTATCGACAGAGACCGAGAGCACCTCGCAGCTCTCCCAGATCTCCAATATTATTTTGTGTATCGGGTCCATGCCGCGCTTTAGTATCTCAGGGTCAGGGGAGAAATGTATTTCAAAGGAGCTGACCATACCCCCCTCGCTTTGCTCTGCGACCTCTTCCTTGGCCACGCCTGAGCTGCTCGCAGGCTTCTCATCAATAAGCTCCAACAACCGTTGCTTTGTTCCCTCGACATCTTCCGTGCAATCCTTTTCTTCTTTTGCCGCCTCAATAAGCAGCTTGGTCGCATCCACGGAGTCAAGCATTACAGAGGTCAACTGCTCACTCCACTTAAGCGTTCCCATCTTTACCTTTTCAAGGACCGTCTCCAACACATGGGTAAAGCCATTAATATCCATATATCCCAGACATCCACTATTGCCTTTTAGCGAATGCGCAGCCCTAAAGAGCCCTCCCATAAGCTCTTCATCATCAGGGTTCTCCTCCATCTCAAGTATCGACGATTCCATCGTAGCTACATGTTCAGCGCACTCAATAAAGAAGGTCTCCTTGAGTTTTTCCATATCTAAAACTGCATTATCTTCCGCCACGCCGTCCTCCTTTGCTTAACCAGCAAAAAAAACAATATCAAAGCTTTACTTGATAACCTTGCCCACTACCTGCACAAGCTCTTCAGGCTTAAAGGGCTTTACGATCCAGCCGGTCGCGCCAGCGGCCTGCCCTTCCTGCTTCTTACTACCCAAAGATTCAGTGGTAAGCATTAATATCGGCGTAAACTTATGCGCCGGCATCTTACGTATATGCTTAATCATCGTTATTCCGTCCATCCTTGGCATATTAAGGTCTGTTATCACCAGGCTGGGTTTTAACCCTCCATTAAGCTTTTCCAGTGCCTCCATGCCATCCCCTGCTTCTACCACATCAAAACTACCATTACCTTTAAGGGCAAAGCCAACCATCTGTCTGATTGTCGGTGCGTCATCTACTATCAAGACTGTCTTACCCATTGAACCCTCCTTCAGTCACCCGTCCGTCAAAGCCGGGCATTATCCCTCTAACACGATCAGAAAAGAACTACATTCTCTATCGGACCTTGTTCTTCCAGCTCGTCTTCACTACCAGATGAGCTATTCAGCATCTTCCTCTCGCTCTCCATCGTATATATCTTTGCCAGCCCGCCTATATCTTTAACACTTACCTCTAGCTCCTCTCCAGACTCGCCCTCACCACGACCACGCGCTATCTTCAACATATCAGCCTCAAGCCTTGTTAGCGGCTCAATTACATGTTCTATTCTTTGTCGTGTGGCATCCTGGAACTGCAAGGTCGTTACTATTGAAGAGATATCATTTGCTATATCATGACTACTGGTAGCCAGCTCATCGACCGAACTCTTGATCCTACCGTGTGTACTCATAAGCGAGGAAAGCAAGGTCTCTATGCCTTTTTTAGATTCTTTCGCGCTCTCGGCATTTTGTATCGACATATCTTTAAGCCTGACCGCGGCGCCATCTACAGAGCCCTCTATATCCTTGACCATCCCACGAATCTTTTCACTTGCCTGATTTGATCGATCCGATAGCTTTGAGACCTCCTCGGCTACGACCGAGAAACCCCGGCCCGCCTCCCCTGCTCTGGCCGCCTCTACCGAGGCATTAAGTGCCAACAGGTTGGTCTGGCTCGCTATAAAGTCAATATCCTCCAAGATCTCTTTTATTACCTGCACCTTTGCGGTAATATCATCCATCTCTTCGACTGCTCTAAACGAAGACTGCGTCGCGTTATCTACCACATTCGCCATGCCCGAAAGGTTTTCACTGGTTCTTTCAAGCAGCCCCTCTATGCTCTCACCACTTGTACCCGACTCTCCGCCCATCGTAGCCGAGGCCATCTCGGCCTGACGTCCTGCCTTTTGAGCTATATCCTGAAACCTACCACCGATCTCAATCGCTGCGGCCTCGGTCTGATCCATCACTGCTACCAGCTGCCCGTTTAAGACAGGTATTAGCTGTAAACACCCTTCGCTAACCGAGTTCAAGAGAACCTTCTCGTGAACTGAATCGGCCTCGCTCTCTGCTAAAACATCTTTAACTGAGTGAACTTTCGCCTCACACTTGCGTGTAACAACAACTGTAACAATGGCTGCACCAATCAGATATGCCACAATGCCCCCGGCAATCCCCATACCTGTTACTCCGCTTAGAAACCCTACAGCACCGAATACAACTATAAAGGCCGCGCCACCAAGCCCGAAACCTGGGAGTGCGCCTGTAAGGGCTTCCATGCTTAAGAACTCTCTGGGGCTAGCCCGTTTCTGATCACCAGTGGTTGTATCTTCTGTCTTATTGGTTTTAATCGTCTCTACTGTCGTTCCAGCTACTTTTTCCACCATCTCTCCACCCTTGTGTATACAACCCTGACATCAATATGTTGGTTTTTTATGCCGCTCCAAGTTCATCTTCAATCCCGGTCATGCTGAGCATCTTCATCAACTCAACCGAAGGGTTTACCATATTAAAGTTCCCTCCGCGACCGCAGACCCAGTTCTTACTTACTAAAATGAGCTGTACAATTGATGTATCAACGCTATCTACTCCAGAAAGATCAATGGTCAATATCTTTGTTTTTGCGAGACTTTCCTTCAGACGTATATAAAACTCCAGGGCATCCTCGATCCCCACACTCCCTTCTATAACAATACAGACCTCTTTCTTACTACCCTTGCCCTTCTTTTCAAACTTAATCGCCATACCGCCTCCTCCTCCTCTGTTCTTTATCTGTTTAATTTCAATATAAGAACAACCTTGCCCCTACTGCGGTTGCATACCCTCAGTCCCTAGTTCCTTTTCGGAGTTTTCAGGATACATGCCAATCGGTAATTATATGTATTTTCCTCCTCTCAAAAGCCTAGACATCTTTAGTCCCCCAGTCTAGAAAGATCATCAACCAAACCGCCCTCCGCATAGACCGAGACCTAACAATCAGCCCTTGCCAACCCCCTGCGAATCGCCGTCTTTACAAGCCCTGCGGTATCTCTTATCTTCAATTTCTTCATTATATTTACCCTGTGCGTCTTGACCGTAGAGACAGATATAAATAGTTTTCCTGCGATCTCCTTATTTGTAAAGCCCTCTGCTATATGAGTCAATACCTCCTTCTCACGAGCACTAAGAGGGTCTCGCCTGTCTTTACCAGGCTCTCTCCTTACCATCTCTACAAAGTCTCCGAGCATATCCTCTGCCACCGCTGGACTGGTATATTGCTGCCCCTTCATTACTTTTTCAATTGCAATAATCACTTCATCAGGGTTAGAGTCCTTCACTACATACCCCATTGCTCCGGCCTTAAAGGCCTCCACTGCGTAATGCGAGCCAGTATGTGCGGTAAATATCAGGATACGCGCCTCTGCACTCTCTGCCTTAAGACGCCTTGTCGTCTCGATCCCATCTATTAACGGCATTGATATATCCATCAAGACCAGATCCACCTCGATATCACGTAACCGCTCCAAAGCCTCCAACCCATTGTCTGCCTCACCTGCTACAACAAAACCCCTGTTCTCCAAAAGCACCCTAAGCCCTTTTCTAAGCAAAGGATGGTCATCTACCAAAAAGATCTTTAACTCTCCCATACCTCTTCATTAACCTCCTGATCGTAGCAGACAGCTATCCTATTTCTTTTTAGGCAAAGGTAGCCGCTAGCAAACGCAATTGTTCAACATAAAAGCAGCCTTACGCTTTTTTTTTAACGTAAACCCGGCAAATAAGGCGACGTCAGTTTTTTCATGATGTTTTTTTAGGGGATGACTGGATGCTAAATTCGGAGTGAATATTCTGATTCTTTGCCCTTTTTGCCATATCCTGCAAAAAGGTCTTGTTGCAGATCTTTCCCTTTACAAGAGTATATACCAATTTTTAGAATGCGCAAATATTTCATCAAACGATGTATCTTCTTAGGTGATACAGACCAAAAGACAGTGTCATATTTGACAAAAAACAAAATTTATGTTAAATTGTAACCATCTACGAGTTCCTATAAAATATATTTACACACTATTAGTCTTGTTGTTGCCGAAGTTGTTAACTTAACCTTCAAAGATAGATCAGGTAATTATGGGCGAATTTTTGAAAGAAAAAACGATTTTACTGGTAGAGGACAATAATGACGACGAGGCCTTGACGCTACGTGCAATCAGGAAGAATAACTTAGATAGCACGGTCACTGTCATGCGAGATGGAAAAGAGGCATTAACATATCTGCTTGGAGACATGGCTTGGGCGAACCCATTGCCTGCGGTAGTATTACTAGACCTCCAACTACCAAAGATCAGCGGCTTGGATGTCCTTGAAAAGCTCAGAGATGCAGAGAGAACCCGTCATCTCCCGGTAGTAATCCTTACCTCCTCAGATCTGGAAGAAGACATTAATACAGCATATCAACTCGGATGCAACAGCTTTATTCAGAAACCCATAGATTTTCACAGGTTTATCGATGAAGTAGGGCAGCTCAGCCTATACTGGACACACCTCAATATCCACCCGATATATAACATTCCTTACTAGACAAAACTACGTCACAAAATCAATTATTACAAAATCTGGCTATAATCAGTCTACGGCCTTGCTTATTCTTTATTGCTTCCCCACAAATTCGCCATCTACATCCCCATAAAGGACATATACATGGTCTTTACTCCGAGCACTATGATTATCAAAGATGTCACATAGGTAAAGCCCGCCGTCTTTACCCCGGCAAGCCCTTTTGCAACTGCTACGCCAAAGACAAGTGGCAAGAACGTCCCCAGACCAAAAGCCGCCATTATAAGCACGGCACTTAGAGGCTCGCCGGTTGCCGCAGCCTTTGCACCGACGGCATAGACCATCCCACACGGAATAAGCCCGTTTACAAGCCCCATAACAGCCGCCGACAGATATTTACGATTCCCTCCGGCCCTGCTTACCCGACCCAGCAGACGCGCCGGAAAAAGACGTGAGGTATACTTTTTTACGCCCTGTGGCATAAGCCCCAAAAGGTCAATCCCTATAAGGACCATAACAACTCCGGCTATAAAGGGCATCATGGTCTGAAACTCTGTTAAAAGACCTATCTTCATAAGGGCCTTTCCAAGCACTCCCATCAGCAGGCCAAAGGCCGCATAGGTTGATATCCTCGCTAGATTATATATAAAAGAAAAACCAATAGTCGGCTTTATCCCTTTACCGCCAAACCTCATTGCGCAGGCCGTCATAAGCCCTCCGCACATCGCCGCGCAGTGCACAACCCCCAAGACTCCAATAAAAAATACCGCTGTTAAATCACCCATTTTATCCCTACCCTTTTATCTCTACCAGACAAACGACTCTAAAAGCTGCCTGCTTAATCGTCATCTTCAAAAAATATCCTATACTTAGGGCCTTCCATATCCTCGAACTGCCCGTTCTTAATAGACCAGATAAGTGCCACCAGCCCGCCAAGCCCCAGCAGGATCACCGCCGGTATCATAATATAAAGCATCTCCATAACAAAACCTCCCAACCAGTAAACCCCAGATGCCGCCACCTCACGCAGCAACCAGACTCTACACTCTATCTAAAGACCTTTAACTCTTAGCCCCTTGCGAGCAGCCCGCACCGAGTTCCCTATAACTATCAAAGAACTCAGCGGCATGACTATCGCCGCAACGACCGGTACGACAAAACCCATAGCGGCAAGTGGGGTAAATAACAGATTATAAAACAATGAAATCCATAGATTTTGCTTGATCCCGCCGTAGACAGAGCGAGATATTGCCAGTGCCTCACCGACCATGCGCGGATTACTATTTAAAAGGACTATATCCGCGCTCTCTATAGCAAGGCTCGTCCCCGAGCCTACGGCCATACCAACATTGGCCGCAGCCAGAGCTGGCCCGTCATTTATACCGTCGCCGACCATGACCACAACCTCACCCTCTGCCCTCAACTTCTTTACGACCTCTTCCTTATCCTCCGGCATGACCTCGCTTATAACACGCGATATGCCAAGGCCACCTGCTACGGCCTCTGCCGTCTCTTTGTTGTCTCCTGACAACATGATGGTCTTAAGACCCATTAAACCAAGCTCTTTGATCAGGGCGGCAGACTCGGCCCTTACCGGGTCGCTAACGCTTATGACCGCTACCGCGCGACTCTTACCCGAGTTCACGCTAGGGCCGATTGCCAGATAAACCGAGCTTATAGCACGGCTACTTAGCTCTCTCTGCCTGTCGTATAACTCGCTACTTACTACAACGCCGTTCTCTCTCATAAGCTTTTCATTACCGATATAAACAATAAGCTCGGTAACCCCTGAGATACTAACAACCTTGCCCTCTTCAACTTGCCCGGTTAATACCAGAGACTCCGGGGTCTCCAGCAAGCTACCGACAAGCCCCATACCGGGGATGGCCTTAAACTCCGAGGTTCTATATAGCTCGCTTGATCTCAGCTTGGCTTTTTTCACTATGGCCTTACCTATGGGATGCTCTGAGCGAGACTCCATCGAGGCCGCGATACGCAGAGCCTCTTCCCGGTTTATCGGAAGGGCATCAGGGCTAGCGTCAATAAAGACCCCCTCAACAGTCATTTTCCCTTGGGTGAGCGTCCCTGTCTTATCCAGCACAACGACCGTCGCCTTACAGGCATTCTCCAGAACCTCTGCCCCTTTTATAAGGATACCCTTCTTTGCCGCAGCCCCGCAGCCGGCCAGTATCGCGCATGGCGTAGCCAGAGCCAGGGCACAAGGGCAGGTTATAATCAAAACAGCTACCGAGTAAACAACGGCATTCGAAATATCATAAAAAGACCAGTAGACAAAGGTCCCGGCTGCTACTATCAGGATTAGCGGCACAAAATAAGAGGCCACCTTATCGGCGATCCTCTGAATACGAGCCTTACCAAGCTGCGCGTCCTCTACCATGCGCTTAATCGAAGAAAAAGCCGTATCCGCTCCGACCTTTGTAACCTCTATACGAAGTGATCCGTCTATATTTATCGTATTTCCAAATACCAACGCCCCCTCTGCCTTACCAAGCGGGCGGGACTCTCCGGTTAACATCGATTCATCGATTGTAGAGCGGCCCTGAATAATAGTTCCGTCAAGGGCTATCACCTCACCCGGGGCGACCTCTATAATATCCCCGACCTTGATGGTCGAGGTGGCTACCCTGCTGCGCTCGCCTTCGACGATAAGGGTCGCGGTATTGACCTCAAGTGCCTGCAAGTTAGAGCTCTCGGTCATTGCCTTCCTTCTGGCTGCGGCCTCAAAGTACCTACCAAGCAGAATCAAAAAGACAAACATACAGGCCGAGTCAAAGTAGACATCTCCTCTTCCTGCAAAGGTCGCCCAACTGCTATAGATAAGGGTTATGATCGCACCGAGTGCGATAGGAAGATCCATAGTAAGCGAGCGGTGCTTGAGCCCAACGTAGGCGCCCTTGACAAAGATCGATGAAGAAAACAAAACAACAGGCACGGCGACTGCCATACTCGCCCACTGCATAAAGTCTCTAAAGCCGTCCTCTATACCCCAGAAAAATCCGGCGTAAAGGCCGTCTGCGAAAAAGACCGTAGCAGCAGTACCAAAAGCAGCGACTATCATCTTTATAAGCAACGCACTGCGGCGTTTCTCCAAGAGCTCGTCACGCGCCTGATCGGTAAAAGGAGCTGCCTCGTAGCCAAGACTGCCAAGCTTTTCTATAATGATTTTAAGAGTTGTCGCCGAAGGCGACCACTTGATATATAACTTATGCGAAGAAAAATTAACCCTGACAGTGCCAACACCCGGTACTGCGCCTACGACATGCTCGATCAACCATATGCAAGCCGCGCAATGAATCCCCTTTACAATAAGGGTCGCTTCTTTTCCGTCACCGACGACTCTGATAAAGTCCGCATTCTCATCGATTATGATTTTATCGGCCAGGGCCTGCGGTACAACACCCGGCCGGCTCTCACTGCGCTTATCATAATAGGCCTCAAGCCCAGCGCTATAGATATACTTTGCGACTTGCAGGCAACCATTACAGCAAAAATCTCGCAGCTCAGCACCGACCCGCTCTCTTATGCTTACACCTGTAGCGTCCAGCCCACAGTGAAAGCAATCATCCAGACTAGCCTGGTCACTTAATACTTGCTCGCCGCCTATCTGTGCCGTCTCATTCACCTTAGCAATTCTCCGCCCTAGATCTCCAGCTTAATACGCTTTGTAAGCCGTAGGCCGTCTTTCTCCGCTTCGATATAGACCTCCCACGTACCTGCCATTGGAATACTCATAACTCCCGTATAGCCGGCCTCGGTCTCGGTAAGCATATGAAGGTCATCATATTTATCGGTCGCAAGCCTTCTAAGTGTTGCCGCAACTGTTGCTCCTTTAAGAGGTGCGCCAGTTTTATCACTTAAGTTCAATACAAATGAAATATCTCTATTGGTGGCGAGCGTATCTTTAAACTTCAACTCAAAGCCCCATCCAATCTGCTCAGCCGCATTTCTATTTGCGTCATAAAAAAGACCTTTCTGGTAATAGTTATCATCGACGAGCCCGTCAAAGTTCGTATAGGCCGTATATATTAGATAGGCATTCATGACAAATACTACCGAGAAAAATATGACTATCGCCAGGGGCCAGTTAAGGCCTTTTTTCTCTTTCATATCTTTTTTCAAAACATCAGTCGTCATCAAAAAACCTCCCGCCCGTTCTAGGGCATTACAAAGGTTGAATCCCTCGTTATGCGCAACTCTTTATCGCTCACACTCTCTACGATAAAATTCAGATAGTTTATCTTCTGCTCTATCTCTTTATCTGCCGTTAAGACAACGAGCCCTTCATAGACCTCGCCGCTCTTTACCGTTATGGGGTTCTCCCCCATGCTGAGCCTGACCTTGAGATTATCTCCAAGGCCCGCGGCACTTACCTTAAACTTATGATCATCTATATCCATATTCGTAACTCGCAGGGTATAAACATTTCTGACTACTCCGCCCTCGCCCTTTAGATAGAGCGAGGTCCTGTCTCTAAGTACCTGCATCTCCATCGGGACACGCGTATATAACTCGTAACTAAAAAAACCTATCAACAATACTATACTAAGCGTATAGGCAACGACCCTTAGTCTTATTACCTTTGTCACACCGCCCGAGAGTGCCCGCATCGAGCTATACCTGATAAGCCCTTTGGGGCGACCTATCTTGCACATAACCGCGTTACATGCATCTATGCAGAGCGCACAACCAATGCACTCGCATTGCAGGCCGTTTCTGATATCTATGCCCGTCGGGCAGACCTGAACGCAGAGGGAGCAATCAATACAATCGCCGAGTGCTTTTTGATTACTATCTTTATTCTCTTCACGCAGCTTATGGCCGCGTGGCTCTCCGCGCCGGGTGTCATAGCCAATTACAAGTGAGTCGGTATCAA
>CAZUFI010000014.1:0-6741 GCA_964618745.1 uncultured Thermodesulfobacteriota bacterium
GTTTATGGCCTGACCTGTGCCATCCAATGTAACCGTTGAAGTACCGGCAGTGAAGTTGTCGCTGTTGCTCCAGTCGCCGCTGACGGTAATAGTTGAAGTACCAGCATTGATAGAGTTAGTGCCGCTGCCGTCACTGCTATAGATAAAGGCATCGCCATTAATATCTACCGTCGAGTTATTCAACGTCAGGGAGCCATATCTATTTGGAAATGAAGAGGCTCCCACCTGGAGGGCCGCACATGTAATGCTGAAATTACTTGCAGTAGTATTCAGTTCAGGAGTTATGGAAATAGAATTAGCACGAACCCATATAAGATCGGCAGTGATGTCTCCGGCCAGATTGAACTGGGCGGGAGAAGAACCACCGGAAATCCATAGATGCGGGTACGCTGTGGCGGCAACGGTAACAGGGCCTGTAACCCCGGCATATTTGATACGATAATTAGAAAGCGTTGCGCCGGCGGTTACCAATGGAGCACCGCTACCTTTGCTAAGTATGATCTCGCCGCCATCAACTGTTCCGGTATCGAGAGTCATGACATTACGAACATTAATACCACGACCGGCAAAAACAGTTGTCACCTGACCGGCAGCTGCGCCATTAATGTTATAGAACCATTTGGCCCACCAATCAGAATTATCATTAGTAATGGTGCCGGTACCTGTAAAATCCACCGTGCTGGTGGCATAAGTAAATGTACCGTTAGTCATATCCCAATGACGGCTTACGGTAATGGTTGATGCCCTGGCCAGATATATGCCATTGATGGTAACATCTACCGCCGCCAGGTTGTTTGAGGGACTTGCACTTGCATCTAATGTTGCATTGGCATCGATAGTCAAGTTACCGGTCATGGCATTGGCACCGGTCAGGTCACCTGTAAGTGAGTAGGTAGTCGTAGCAGTAGGCGTTAACTGCAAGCTGCTATAAGGGAGTGTTGTAATATTTGTTGCCGTTGTTGTGCCGGTATATCTAACGGTTGAGGTGCCAGCTGTAAACGTCCCGGAATTTAATAGCGGAGTGCCGGTGCCGTCTATCTCCAGCACATAACCGCTGCTACCGAGATTTAACGTACCAGCGGTAACGGTCATGGTCTCTACCTTCGCGCTGCTCCCAAGCGTCAGGCTGGTTCCGTTAACCACAACATCCTCAAAATCCTGACCAGACGATGAATCGGTAAGTATGGAAGTACCATCGAAGGTCCAATTTGCAGTACGGCTGCCTACATCAATCGTGCCACTTGTGCCGACTGTTACGTCACCGGCGGTACTGACCGCCGGGTTGTTGGTGCTGATATCAAGATCACCGTCGGTAATGGTAAGTGTGCCGTCAATATCAAGTACGCCGCTGATAATTATATTGTCACTGCCGCCGGAGGTATTGTTCAAAGTAAAATGATTGAACGCGCTACCATTAGTAGTAATGGTCTGGTCGGCACCTGTTGAGTCCAACGTTATGGTTGAAGTATTGGCGTTCACAGTGGCCCCTGCATTATTCCAATTACCAGACAGGTTCAGGTTGGCCGAACCCATTGTAAAGATGCCGGAAGTTAATGTAATATCGTCATTGACCTCAACCGTGCCGCCAAGACTGATAGTCCCGACAGAGAGATTAACACCCAGCCCCGTATTAGGGCCAATAACATTACTTTGGCTCTCGGTGCCATCACCCAGATTGACCGTCCCTGCCGTTACTTCAATGCCGTCTCCTGTGTTAGGCAGGGTTGCGGAGCTGGAATTTGTGCCGATATAATTACCGTATACGTTATTGCTGCCGGAAGAGCTGTGATTTAATCCATCCCCGCTGCTACCTGAAATAATATTGCCTGAATTGGCCGCTGTCCCACCAATGGTGTTACCAGTTGCCGATCCCGCAATTTCAATACCAACGCTATTGGCTAATATTACGCCGCCGGTTCTGTCTACTCCTATGTAATTTCCCAGAACCGTATTATTGCTGTTTTGTATTCGGATACCAACGGCGTTCCCGGAGATGACGTTTCCAGCTCCTGCGGCAGTACCACCGACAGTTGTATTGGTGCCTGTATTAAGAAACTGGATGCCATACCACAAGTTAATCACGCTCGCTGTTCCATCGATGTCTGTGCCGATATAATTACCGGTAATATCGTTGTCGGCTGTTGTTGAGCCATTGACTTTAATGCCGATACTGTTGCCTGATATGATGTTTCTCTCGGCTGCCGTCGTTCCACCGATTAAATTATTGGACGCGCCGCCCTGGAGGAAAATACCATTGAGGTTTCCTACACTGGATGTACCGCTGAGATCTGTGCCGATCAGATTACCCTGCACTACGTTATTATCACTACCAACCCTAAATATTCTTACTCCAATCTGGTTGTTGCCTGATATCAGGTTGCCTGCTCCGGTTGCGCTTCCGCCAATAGTGTTGTTTGAAGAGGCATAGGTAACCAAAACACCGTTAAAAGTATTACCAAGATCGATAGTGCCGCCTGAGTCTGTTCCAATATAATTACCCTGAATGATATTACTGGTAGCTCCAGCTTGAGAGAGCGTAATTCCACTGCCGCTATTACCTGAAATAATATTTCGTAGACCAGCGGTGGTGCCGCCGATAGTATTGCTGGCACTGCCATAAACTGTCACACCACCGGATGAATTGCCAAAAGCAGTGCTGCCATCGTTGCCGATAAAGTTGCCGTAGATATTATTGGATGAGGAAGCACTGGTTATATAGACACCTGCCCTGCCGTTGCTGATGATAATATTGCCTTCACCAGACGGACCGGTTCCGGTAAGATTATCTCCGCCAATAGTGTTTCCTGTCCCACCACTGATATAAATACCCTCATAATCAAAGCCCTGAATTGTCAATCCTTTTATCGTATTGCTGCCGGAACTGATAGTGATGCCGTAGGCATTCGTGGTACTGCTGCCGTCGACAATAACTCCGGCGTTAGAGGCATCCACCAGAATATTACCCAGACTAATGGTCGGTAAAGCACTTGTCGGTAAGATGGTAGCCGGGGCTCCGGTGGGAAAGACGGCTGTGTCAAAAAGAACCGTGTCGTTGGCTATGGCAGTGGTTAACGCCCAGTCCAAGCTGCCTGAGCCGGTGGCATTGGTATTTGTAACAGTATAGGTGGCGGCATAGGCCGAGTAGGGTAAGGCAGAGCCAAAAGCCAATACCACGAAGGCGAAGAGTAAGGCCGCCAGTCTGCGTTGTAGCGATTTTATTTTGTTAATTAACAGAGTCATATCATCCAATATTCGTGCCTGTTCGGTAGTTTCCTTAACTTGCTCATTCCTTGAGCCAGCCCCTCGCCCTGCCTTAACTCTCAAAACAGTTCTATCAAAAAAAATAGCCAGACACCTGATAAAGGCACTGGCCGGTTTTTTCATTAGATGCTGTCCACTTCGACAGTCGCAGCCACCATTCCCTTCTCGGAACTTAATCTGCAACTTTGCGGCCAGAGCCCTCAGGCCTGAGCTGATAATATCGGTGATAATTTTATATAAGTAAGACCTTAGTCTACGGGGTAACCCTTCCGTCTACCTAAAGACTTGTTCCTTTTATTTTTTTCGGTAAGATCCATGGAAAACTTTAGTCTGACGAAGGAGACCAACAATAAATTCCCATGCCCCGGAGATAGCTCTTGATCGCTATAACTTGTCCTAGACGGAGCGGGCCAAAGGCTAGATCCCTTTGCGGCCCATAAATAATAACATAGTTTAGATCGTGCTTTGAATCCAACTTTATTATAAAAAAGTTTATTTTGCAAAAAAGACCTCTATATGTTACAAATATACAGACTCGACGAATAGTCAGGCAAATATTAGCAGTAAAATATACTGGTTCACTACGGCTTGTAAAGTTTTACATAAGCGCAAGGTAGTGAAAGTCTCAAGCAGGGAGCAATGCACCTTTTTGAGGCTTTTTTTTGTCTTGCTTAAGCCCCACCGCCAGCGGTACTGAAAGCTGCTAAAAAACCCAAACAGCATCGCAGCAGGTAAGTTTCAGGTCTATACGCTGAGGAAAATGAGGAAGATGACGCAGTATATATTTGGCCTCACTTGTATATACCGATGCCTTGGTCTGATAATAACCGAAAAGGATCATACTAAATGAAAGAGAAAAGAGTCAGCGTAATAATACCAACCTACAACAGGTCGGGCTATCTGCTGGAGGCGATAGACAGCGTACTCAGTCAGACCTACGACGATATCGAGATAATAGTCATTGATGACGGTTCTAACGACGATACTCAAGAAAAGCTCAAACCCTATAAGGACAAGATAGAGTACGTCTATACAGAAAATGGTGGGCCGGCCCGCGCGCGAAACATCGGTATGCAGATGGCCCGTGGTGAGTTCATTGCATTTCTTGACTCCGATGATCTTTACTACCCGTACAAGATAGAGATCCAGGCAGACTTTCTGGATAAACATCAAAACGTAGCCATGATTTGCTCGGAACTATCCGCCTTCAACCATACAGGGATATTAAATGAACTCCACCTAAAAAAATATCATAGATCGGCATACTTGGATAGCGAAGCGACCTATGAAAACATCTACTCAAAAAGTTTCTGCATAACAGACGCAGGTATTAAACTGGAAAAATGGAAAGATAGAAGAATCTATGTGGGAAATGTATTCGACAGGTATTATAATGAGCTTATACTATCGACCAATACCGTTATGTTCAGGAAGAGCTTGCTGGATAACCTCGGAGGGCAGCATGAGCCGTACTGGCTCTTTGAAGACTACGAGTTTATCCTCAAGATTACAAAGTCTTACAGTGTCGCCTTCATAGATGTACCGACATACAAACTGCGATATCACGATGATCAGATTTCAACGACCAGAGACAAGCCCAACGGGGCGGAGCTATTATTTAAAAAATATACCAATCTGATAGAGATCGCCGAGAAGCATGGCCTAAATGACAGCCATTATTATTCTCACAACAAGGCCGCGGTCGATAAGAAATTAGGCGGACTAAACAAGGCACTGGCAATCGCGTTAATGAAGACAGGCAAGAACAGCAAACTTGCCCGAAAGCATCTAAAGGGCTGTGCGCAGCACAATAAACCAGAGTACCTGCTCTGGCTCCTGACCCTTACCCCACTCCTTATGAGGAAGGTATCGCTCAAGGTAGGATCGATGCTTGATGTAATCAATCTTAATTTTTCTTTATGATAATCGTAAAGCTCCATAATATACAGCAGGCCGCGAGGCATTAACGGCTTTATTGACCCGGTCTGCAAAGAAGACTACCGCATGGCACGAAGCCGGTGAATCCATAAAATACAACCGACACAGGGGCGGCATATAGACCATATGGCCGTTCATCGAGAAAAGTCCCAGAAGGTTTCACAGGGCGCCTTGATCAGCCTTTTAACACTTAAGATATATACGGAATCGCCGCTGAACCTGTCAAGACCAACTT
This sequence comes from uncultured Thermodesulfobacteriota bacterium, assembly GCA_964618745.1. Taxonomy (GTDB): domain Bacteria; phylum Desulfobacterota; class GWC2-55-46; order GWC2-55-46; family DRQE01; genus JAJRSM01. Next base: position 5,435 of record CAZUFI010000014.1, read on the forward strand.
ACAACCTTCCTTTATAAAAAAAGCACTCTGAGGCCGGGCCGATAAGCTGAGGTCAGGCCGAGGTTACGCAGATTAATTCACAACAAAAAAGGGGCCGCGCAAAGCGCGGCCCCTTTTGGTTTAGTAGTTTTTTCAGTGTTGCGCCTTAACGTATCGGCTTGAGCTCAACCCTGCGGTTCTCCGCTCGTCCTTCGTTGGTCTCGTTACTGGCGGCGGGATTGTCAAAACCATATCCAGCCGTCGTTAAACGACCCGGTGCAACCCCCTTATTTACAAGGTAGTCCATTACAGAGTCGGCGCGCTTCTTTGAAAGCCCCTTATTGTAAGCGGCACTTCCCCTGTTATCGGTGTGCCCCTGTATCTCAAGCTTCATCGCATCGTTGTTATTAAGTATCTTGACGAGTCCGTCAAGCAGGTGGTTATACCTCGACTTTACATCCCATTTATCGTAATCAAAGTTAAGTCCCTTCAAGACCCAGCAGCCGACCGAGTTGACCTTCGCGGCTTTTGGGGTATTAGGGCAGTCGTCCTTGTCGTCATAGACACCATCGCCGTCACTGTCTTTTGGCGTTGGCATTGGCGCGGGCACAGGCACAGGCACGGGCGCAGCTCGTCGTCCTGACTTTTCAAGGAAGACATCCGTCACAAAACCGGTCATGCCTTCCTGTGTCGATATATCGTCAACCTTTGCGGCAAAGCCGCATTTTCCGGCCTCGGATATCATATCCATTTTCGCCTTGCCTTCGGAGTTGTTTCCTATATGTACGGTATATATGCAGAGACGCTCACCATAACGGCCCTTTAGCTCCTTTGCAGCCTGCACGGGCGACATATTCATCTCTTCCGCGTCAGATACTACGATGACTGCGATGCTCCCCTGCGTGTCCGCAAGGTCGTCTCCTGCCTTTGTAAGGGCAAGCCCGAGCGGGCTTCTGCCTTTTGGCGGCCACACACCGTCAAGGCTACCTTCAAAGTCGGCTGTCGAGTAGCTTGTCACTCCGTAAAGTAGATCCGTCTTATCCCTGAAGCCAAGTGAGCTGCTTGACATGCCGAATGTTCTGAGCGCACCGGTAAGGTTCATTTCAGGTATGGTTCTGTTCATGCGGTTTACGACATCTTTTGCGATATTAAGCTTTGTCCGCCCCTCGTGGGCAAGGCTTAAAGAACCTGACGAGTCAAGCACTACAAGAAAGTTGTCGGTTTTTTGAGTATACTGGCCGGAGCGTACCTTGTCTTCAAGGCCTGCTCCCTTAAAATCTGAAAGAGGCTGCTTTACAGCACATCCCGCAGCAAATATGGATAATACG
>CAZUFI010000014.1:6841-11717 GCA_964618745.1 uncultured Thermodesulfobacteriota bacterium
TGTAAGATTTATTTACAAACATAAAAACAGGAGGCACACTCATGGACAACTTTGAAATCTATACAGAAAAAGCAATAGAGGTTATCGTCACACATAGCCCTAAGTTGCTGCTTGCCATTATCACTTTACTCGTCGGCCTCTGGCTCATAAAGGTAGCTCTAAGGGTTATGTCCAGACGGCTTGAAACTTCACAAGTCGATAAAACGCTTGTGCCGTTTTTTACAAGTCTTCTTTCATGGTCTCTAAAGATACTACTTCTTATAAGTGTAGCTTCAATGGTAGGCATAGCCACCACATCATTTATAGCCGTGCTCGGTGCTGCAGGTTTAGCTGTAGGGTTTGCGTTACAGGGCAGCCTTGCAAACTTCGCTGGCGGTGCTCTTATTTTGATCTTCAAGCCATACGAAGTAGGTGACCTCATAGAGACTCAAGGGCATCTTGGCGTAGTAAAAGAGATACAAATATTTAGTACAATACTTCTTACGCCGGAGAACAAACGTGTTATCGTACCTAACGGTCCTGCCTCGAATAATAGTATTGTCAACTTCTCGGCAGAAGGTCAGCTAAGGGTTGACCTGGTGTTCGGGGTTGGCTACGAGTCAAATATCAAAAAAGCTAAAGAGGTGCTTTTAGAGATCCTGTGCTCTGACGAACGCGTTTTAAAGGATCCGGCTCCCCATGTAGCTGTAAGTGAACTTGCCGACAGTTCCGTAAACCTGATAGCTCGCCCATGGTGCAAGGTTTCAGACTATTGGGGGGTATATTTCGACACGGTAGAGAAGGCGAAGCTGGAACTTGAAGCGAGCGGTATATCCATTCCCTTTCCGCAGCGTGATGTACATATATTTGACCAGACCGTCTCTTGAACGCAAGCGTATGAAATCACTGAGAACTTAAAGGGGTTGCGCAACATTAGCGCAACCCCTTTTTGCCTTGAACTGCGCAGCGGAATTATTTGCGATGGAGCTTAAACCTTCAAAGCAATATCAAACTTTCTGTGCTATAATGCGCATACTTTTAATAACCCTTACTTAACAGACGGCACACAAACAGTGGCCCTGCTCGGACAAAAGGTATCTAGAAATGACTCAATCACCTGAGAAAACAATCAGGTCAGGCAGAAGAGCCCGAAAGGTTCTTATCTGCGTAGTAGCAGCCTTTGCCCTTTATACCCTTATAGGTTTTTTGATCCTTCCCTTCGCCCTTAAGTTAATACTTACGAGCAAACTCACCAGCAACCTGAACCGCCCGGTCACTATCGAATCAATCAGGATAAACCCCTATAGCCTTACCTTTTCCCTTAAGGGCCTGCGCATTGGCAATCATTCCGGCAACGAGGTCTTTGCCTCTCTCGACGAGCTCTTTATTGACCTGGAAGCGACCTCTATTACCAGGAAAGGCATCGTAGTAAAAGAATTTCGATTAAAATCCCCGCACGTAACTATTGTACGCTCCACAGATATGACTTACAACTTCGCAGACCTTATACCAGAGCAGAAAGCAGAGACAACAGAGAGTTCAGAAAAAGAAAAAGACGGCAAGGGGCTGGCCTTCTCTATCAATAACATCCAGATCAGCGATGGCAGGGTCGAGTTTCAAGACCTTGCAAAAAAACTCACGCACCGCATTACTGATATCAATACAGAACTACCATTTATATCTAATATGCCCTCTGATATAGATAGCTTTGTCGAGCCGTCCTTCTCGGCCATTATCAATGATACGCTCTTTAGGTTCGACGGCACCACAAAACCGTTTTCCGACTCACTGGAGACGAGCTTTAAGATAAAGCTCTCTAAGCTCTTTATTCCGCACTACGCGACGTACTCGCCGGTTAAGTTGAACTTCAACTTAACCTCCGGCTACCTGAGTACCGATACAACGCTCTCATATATTCAGTATAAAGATAAGTCCCCCTCGCTCCTGCTTAGCGGAATAATAGAGGCACACGATATACAACTGCGAGACAAAAAAGACAAAAAAATGATAGAGCTCGCGCTCCTTCGACTCGACCTTACTCAGGCAAAGCTCTTTGAGCAGAAGGTAGATATCGCCTCCGTATTGATTGAAAAGCCTATGATCAACATCGTACGCAACAGGGGCGGCAAGATAAACCTGCTTGCCCTTGCCCCTGATTCTGGCCAGCCCGATCCGGGCCAACCTGATCCGGGCCAACCCAAGGTGAATGACAAGCCCCAACCCCCTGCGACTAACGCATCAATAGTAAATATATCCAGAGTAACACTCAAAGACGGCTTCGTAAGGTTCTCGGACTACACGCTCAGCCCTACCTACTCGGTAAAACTTGCAGCTATAAGCGGCGAGATCAAAGGCTTCTCGACCACAGCCGACTCAACTACCCAGATAAAGCTCTCAGCAAAGATTGACAAACACGCGCCGCTATCTATTAGCGGCAAGGCAAAGCCATTTGCCAAAGACTTATTTATAGATATAAAGTGCAAGCTCTCGGACTTTGAACTGAGCAGCGTTACTCCGTATTCAGGTAAATTCATAGGGCACACCATCAGTAAAGGCAAGCTCATGCTCGACCTTAGCTATAAGATCGATAAGATGAAGCTACAGGCAAGCAACGTCATTCTGGCAGATCAGATGACGCTTGGCAGGCGTGTTGAGAGCGAGCAAGCCACTAAACTTCCGGTCAAGTTCGCCCTCGGTCTGATGAAGAACAGACGCGGTGAAATCAAGATTGACCTGCCCGTAACCGGGCGCACCGATGACCCGGAGTTCAGCGTAAGCGGGATAGTCATCAAGATGTTTATCAAGCTCGTCACAAAGGCTATTACCTCGCCCTTCTCACTGATCGGTGCAATAGTCGGTGGCGGCGGCGATGAGCTGAGCTACGTTGAACTAAAACCGGGCTCACATACACTGAGCCCGGCCAATATAAAAAAGCTCGATACACTCGCAAGTGCGCTCTATGAACGCCCGTCTCTTAAGGTCGAGATAGGTGGGTACGCAGACATAGAAGCCGACCGATCAAAGATCAGGAACGATAGATTCATAAATAAAATTAAAGCGCAAAGATTCAGAAAGATAGCAAAGAAAGGCGGACAAGCCGCACTGGACGACCTTACGATAGAGAAGGATGAGTTTGATAAATACCTCTGGAAGGCCTATAAAAAAGAAAATTTCAAGAAACCAAAAAACGCCCTTGGGATGACCAAAAAGATCGAAGCAAAAGAGATGCGACAACTGATGCTTTCGCATATTCTGGTCTCAGACGACGAGCTGCGCGAGCTTGCAACGATGCGCGCAGAGGTTGTTAAGGACTATCTTCTTAGCTCAGGCAAGATAGATGCCGCTAGTATTTTTATCGTCTGGCCGGAAGAGCTAACACCAAAAAGCAAAAAAGGCATCAAGGCAAGCCGCGTTGAGTTTAAACTTAAATAATCCAAACCACCAGGTGAACCTCCGCCACGCCCACAGCTAGATATCCTTTAAAAGCCTATTGGAAGAGTTCTCCTCGGCACCTTCCTTAAAGAGGCCGAGCGCATCTTTAATCTCCCGAAGCTCTTCCGTATCGGCAAGTGGGATGGTCTCGACCCCGCTCCTCTCCATAGCATCGATGACGTAACTTACCGTAAGCTCATTTATATCGCGCCCAATATGGTAAGACAGCTCTCGACTATCATCGACCCTGCTATCATAGAGCACTCCGCTCTCGACCAGCTCAGCCAAGACAACCCTCACCAGCCGCAGCGGAGTGCCGAGCCTACGAGAGATACAATCAGCCGAAAGCGAGACCTCGCCTTGCTGAAAGTTCTTAACTATCAGGTGTACGATCTGGAGCGAGAGGAGTTTTTTAAAGTACGGACTAACCTTTCGGCAATCCGGCTCAAACTCATAGGTCTTAACATTCTGAGTCGCAAATGAAAACTCAGCACCCAGCAAAAGGACAAGCCAACTCAGCTGAATCCAGATAAGAAAGAGCGGCAAGGCCGCGAAACTTCCGTATATAGCGTTATACTGGGCGATACCAAACTGAAAGGTAATATATATCCACTGCAATATCTGGTAACTCGTCCCTGCAAAAAGCCCGGCCATAAGGGCCGATCTGAAAGAGACCTTGGTATTCGGAACAAAGATATATACAAAGGTAAATAAGAGCCATATCAGGAGATACGGCAAAAGCTTCAGAGCGAAAAATATAAGACTGCTAAAGGCACCGATCCACGCCACCTGCCCTGTTAGCGTCGTCAACTGCGAGGTGATAAAGATAGTAATACTGCCGGATACGACGATGAGAATAGGGGCGATAAGGATTATCGAGAGGTAATCAGTGATCTTTCTTCTAAAGGTGCGGCCTTTTTTAATCTCCCAGATCTCGTTAAAGGTACGCTCGATATTACCCATAACCTTTATAACTGAATAGAGCAGCACTCCGACACCAACGCCAGCGACAAGTCCGCCCTTTGTATTAGAGAGCAAGAGATGGGCAAAACCGACAACCATGGTAATGACCTCTTCGTGGCCCGCGAACTTCTCTACCAGCTGCGCTTCCAGCAACTTCTCCATTCCAAAGCCCTTTGCAACACCAAAGGCCATGGCCACTACCGGCACAATCGAAAGTAAGGTATAGAGCGTAAGAGCAGAGGCGCGCAGGAAACATTTATCCTGATCAAAGCCGCGTATCGTAAGCACAACGACCCTGAGCTGCTCTATTAGAAAAGACTTTCTACGCGGCAATCCGTCCAACTTGATCTGCCAGATACCGCCCCTTAGAAAACCAACTGACTTTGACGCTATATTCCAGAGTCCGCTCACTTGAAAAACCCCTCACCTAAGTAATAACTAAAATCAAAGACCATCTGCACCTGAAAATAATCCGTAAACAACCACTACAATATAGCATGTT
>CAZUFI010000014.1:11817-19988 GCA_964618745.1 uncultured Thermodesulfobacteriota bacterium
GCACGGCTGGTATCGCCAAACCATCCATCCTCTCTGGCACTGAATGTTCCGCCCTTTCCGATAATGATATGGTCATGCACCGCGATATCCACTGCCATTGCGGCAGCTACAAGTTTATGAGTAAGTTCACGATCAAACAAGCTCGGAGTAGGATCTCCACTCGGATGATTATGTACAAATATTATCGCGGCTGCATTATGCTTAAAGGCATACTCAAGGATCTTTCTCGGATAAACAACTGTTTGATTAACAATGCCCTCGTTTATTACCTCCATCTCTATTAATTCCATCTTTGAGTTAAGATAAAGTGCCATAAATTTTTCGACCTTCTCACTGGAAAGCGTCCACTTCAGATAGTTAACGACATCCTGGCTGCCAGCCAGGATGTCCCTTTTGACTATCTTCTCTTTCAGGTAAAACTCCGCTGATTTTTTTACGAGCCCGATAAGAACCGCTGGCTTATAGCCGAGATCACCGAGCCCTCTGAGCTCCTCCGCTGGTGCGTCGAAAATACCTCTTATGTCATCATACTTATCCAGATATGTTTTCGATACGGATCTGGCCTGTTTCTTTGTTAAGACAGCAGAAAACATCATCTCCAGAAATTCACTATCCTGCTCATCATCGACCGATATTCCGTGGAGCTTATTAAATATAAGCTCCAGATGATCTTCATTTCTATTCACACTAAACCTCCATGTTGCATCTAATTAACACTTAACGCCAGAGTCCCGGACTAATGATATTTTTCTACTGCCACAGGCTTCCTGTTGAACTTCGAGAAGAAGTTCTTTTCAATATCTTTCAGTGCCCAGTCCATCGGCATCGCACACATATCGATCTTTTCACAGTAAACCGGCTCTCCCGTGAACTTAATCCCGACTCTTGAGAAGAGCTTCAGGGTCGGCGGCATATTGATCTTGACCAGCCCGTCTTGATCACTGCCGTGATCGCAGCAAGAGTTATCTGTCAAAGGAAATCTAAAACTCCTTACCTTACCTATTCCCGGCCTCTTAGGTGTTACCGATATCTGCCTATCTACCAGCCCGCTGGATTTGATCAGGTCATAGACCAGATAGGCATCGCTTAATTTATCGGTCTCAGGGTTAACATTGGTGACCAGATGGGTTATCCCCTTTGATTGAGCAAACCTGATCAACTCCTGCCAGAGATAAAAGATCGTCCTCGTACGTCTGTATTTATGCTTTACACTTGATCTGGATATTTCCGCTATCCTTATTTTTTTATTTTTGTAATGCTCAATGTCGAATAATTCTTCTATTGGTAATCCGAAATAATTTTTTTTGATCTTTGCCACATCCATATTCGGCATCACTAGTCTGGCAGCCCCTGCCAGTTCATTGTTGTATCGCGCCAGAAAGTGATAGGTCGTCTCCAGCTCATCGAAGTCATCTGCCTCAATACCAAGTTCATTTTGTTGCTGGATATAGCCTGTCTCCTTGAAGAACACATCGTAGCGAACCTTAAAACAGTTGTTTTTCTCATTGTTCGTCTTAGCCCTCTCCACAACAATACTCATCCGTTACCCTCCTATTTCATTTGTAGCTTGGTAACTCCACAGAACTCCTCCTCTAGCAAACCAACGAATTACCTGCATGCACTTTATTAACTACTGAGACGCTAGAATTAATCTTCCTTACTATTTCCTGCATATTCTCCTGATCACCAACCGTCAGATAACGACGGACATTATCCCTAAACTCGCTATACCCCAAGTCGCAGTGCCTTGCCATAAGTGCTGCGTCCTCCATGACCTGCGTCAAGACGCCGTCTTTTTCCAGTGCCTTTGCAAAGCTATCCGACTCCTTTGCTACCGTAAAAAAATCTTTGCCATTGATCTTATAGTTCATGGGTTGCCACATCGTAGGTGGGTAGAAGAGTGCCGGCGTAAAAAACATCAACTCATCAAAATAGCCTTCGCCAAGCTCTATACCGAACTTCTCAGGATGATCGCCCCAGGTGCTCTTAGGGGTTACAATCGGAGGGCAGAATGTTGCTACATCAGGATGAGCCTCTTTGATAAATTCATACGTATCGCGTGAGGTCTCTGCGTTCTCGCCAGGGGTTGGATAGACAAAACTTGTGACAACAAAAAGGCCTTTCTCCTTTGCCTCTTTTATGGCTTCTTTTGCTTTACTCAGGTCAAGGCCTTTATTTATCACCTCATCGACAACACGCTGGTTGCCCGACTCTATGCCAAAAAATATCGAAAAACACCCGGACTCTTTTAGCAATTCATAGAATTCTTTCTTGAGGTTATTGACGTGGCTTATCAAGGCGTACTCGACATCAAGGCCATCTTCCAGGATCTTTTTAGCGACACCCTGGATGACAGAGCCCGGCGTGTTCGAGTCCCCATTCCTAAAAACTCTGGTCCCGTGAGTCTCTGAGATATAGTTAAACTCACGCATTATATTTTCAGCAGTCTTGTTCCTGCGATCCAGTCCGCTTTTATTCGAGTGGCCGCAAAAATTACATTTGTTCGGACACCCCCGGCTGAACTCGGCGATAAATATCTTTAATTTTCCGTCGCCCTTCATCGCCGGATATACGTCGTCGTCATAGACAGGGAAGGATACATTCAGATCCGTAAGCCGCTTCTGCGGCGTCTCAAAGACCCGTTCGCCTTCTTTAAGGACCAGATTATTGATTTCACTGAGCTCGCCTTTGCCCATCACGTACTCGGCCAGAGCCACGATAGTCTCCTCACCCTCTCCGTAAACAAGGGCATCGAAGATATCACTAACCTTATAGATTCTCTCTCTGAAATAATCAACGTGAGGGCCTCCTGCGAATAAAGGAAGCGAAGGATTTCTTTTCTTTATCTCTATGGCAAGCTTGATATTATTTTTAAAACCATTGCCGGTCCACAGCTTAAAACCCAGAAAGTCTATGCCTTTTTCTTTAATGACCGCTGTTATCTCATCTGCTTTTTTAGTGATGTCTTTTTCCTGTATCAAAGCAATCGAGTCGGCTATCCGCTTAAACTCTTCCGTGCTCTCTTTATCCGTCTTACTCTGTAGCTCAAATAATCTTTCACCGTATTGCTGCGGAAGAAGCTGCATGACATCAAGGGTGTTATAATCCATAATCATTGTTTCGTGGCCGCTTGTGAGCAACGAACCCGCAAGGACCGCAAGACCATTGTCTGGCATAAATGCATTTGGCGTCGTGGGGTAACCGGAATAATTAATCAACAGACTTTTGCTCTTCATAACTCCTCCCTGTTGTCATTGAGAACTCAGTGAACAAAAAAAACTGATAGTAATGAACTAAGCAGGCCTACTCTCGCCAAAGTTGCGCACGCTGCTTAACCCAGCTCTTGCCTTTCCAGATACTCATCTTGCAGAAAGACCTTTATGACATTGATCATTCTCTTCTTACCCGCATCTTCCAGCCGGTTGTACATCTTCAAAAACTGAAGATCATCCTCGATTGGTTCTTTCCAGTTCTCTTTCCTAAAGACCCTGCCGTTGCCTGTCATCAACCAGTCGTCATTAACCTCAAAATGGCTCTCTACCTTAAAGAGCAGCTTGATATCCGGCCTATTCTTTCCAAGCTCTATCCTGGCGAGTTCCTTGCTTTCGGCATTGAGAATACACGCAAACTCAACCAGACTGAGGCCATGCTCTTCACGGATTTTTTTTACCCGCAGCCCCAGATCCTTAAAATATTCTGTCTTTTCATCTTTCAGCCTAAACTCCACTGATGTGTTGTGTGTCATCATCAAAACAATCCCTCCTAACACAGATATGAGTTGTTCAAGTGTTGTTATTGCTTCCTGTGTACGACTGTCTATGCCTTACAAATATCAGGAGAGTACTGACAGATTGGTGACAGATCTAACCTAAGTTGTATTTAAGTAGGGGAAAGTGAAAAATATTCAGAGTTTTTTGAATGAGGAAAGGAGGTAAAGGAGCAGACGCAACGCATAAAAAAAGGCGATAGTCGCCGGTTATCCCACATAAAAAGATAACTGCGACTATCGCCTAAATAGATCTCTATATAAAAATATCTTACTTCATCTTTCTTAAACTATAACCTTCTGCTAGGAATTAAAGATCTCTAGATAGATCTTCTTGGTCTTTGAAGACGGCTCTATGCCAAGCATATCGGCATAGAGGTTAGATAGGTATTTAAACAAGGCCAGTGCCTCGGCCCTGCGCCCTAGCCTGCTCTGGCATATCATTAACTTTTGGTATAGTTCCTCGGACAAATTATCGACCTCAAGCCCTTTTTTATATATTTCCACGGCCCGGTCAGAGTCGCCGGTCTCCTCCCAATAAGCCCCAAGCTTTATTATGCAACGAATAAGCTTGCTCCGCATTCGCTCATTAAAGGCAAGTGCCAGAGACGATTGATCGGACCGAAGACTGCAATCCTCCGCAAAGGTCGTAATAACCCTTTCAAGCAAAGAGACTGTCCCCTCGGTCATCCCGTGCCTGGAGTCTTTATCGACCCTACCGACTATATGCTCAAACTCCCATGCATCAACCCAGCAACAAGACGAATTCAAAGTAAGTTCGCCGTTGCTTAGATGCAGTACATTATCAATGCCGATGATACTGCGCAGACGCTTCAGTGTCGTTGTAAAAGCAACATGAGCGCTATCACCGTCAGCGTCAGGCCATAAGGAATCTGATATCAGTTGCTCAGAGACATTCTTCCCCCCGTACATAATCAGTGTCTTTAGCATCTCCATTGGTTTTTTCGGAACCTTTCTGCCAAACTTCATCCTATCGCCGTCTTTGACTATAGCGAACTGCCCCATTACAAATACCTTTATCTTCCACGGCCAATTGCCAAGACCAAGCGGTGCCTGCTCAGGAAAGATGCCGCGCTTCTCGATAAGTTTCTTGACGTACGGCACCTCAATATCTTCCTCCAGAGCAAGGACACAAAGCCTAGCCATTATGTCGGGGCGCCACATATGAAAATTAACAAATCCGTGCCTACTACCAAGTGCCATAGCCTCTCTGAGTTTCTCGGTGGCCTTTGCTCTGTCATCTCCTTCCAGAGCAAAATAGGCCTCAAACAGATACCCCACATACTCGATCAAGTGGCTATTTATAGTATGCGCCAACTCTCGCGCTAGAGCGACTTCTTCGATTGCTCTGCGCCCTTCTCCTAGTTCTTGATTCAGGAGAGCCAGGCCCATACGGCTCATAGCCTCTGCAAAAGGAGCACCCAACTCTATGGAGAGATCCAGAGCTAACCGCTCATGTGCCAGCGCACCTGCCAGATCTTTTTCCAAAAGTTTATGGCAAGCCACGAGATGATGGTAATACGACCGACAAAACCGCTTTCTCTCATCCATGACCGCAGCGGCCTTTGCGAGATACTTTTCTGCACCGCCGAGATCTCCACCCGTAAGCGTGCCGACTACACCGTGCCCATACAGGAAATAATCAAAGACCTTTACCCCGCTCTTCTCTGAGATCTCAAGCCCCTTATTAACCATCTTAATACACTGCTCAAGATCCCCCTGATACCAGCAGTTCAGTGCCTCTGTGAGCTTTATGGCTATCTTTGCAAATGGCGGATTATGACCACTGCTCGTTACCTTGGAGAGCCGCTCTGTTATGGCACTGGCCTTCTTTATATCCCCGACCCACAGGTAGTAATCGACCAGATAAAGATTGACCGGCACGAGCAAGCTCTTATTGGTCGTCACCTCTGCTATGGCACTGACCTTATCAAGCCATACCTTCAAACTCGGATGCTGCGGTCTGCGAAACGACAGGGCCACAAACATACAGAAAGAGACCCTCTCTTCTATCTCTTTTGATGGAAACTGCGGAAACTCCTTAATTAGCCCGTCCAAAAGATTAATCCATTGGTCTAGACTCTTGAAATCATCAAAGGCATGTATTATAGCGTCTACGACACCGGCCCAGCTGAGGAATATCCCTGCCACGTCCTTGCTGGTGTAAAAGCTTTCAAAGGCCTGCTCAAAGGCCTGCCTGCTGGTGCTCTGATCATAAGGAAGGTAGCTACTACCCTTCCAGAACAACAACCATGGCATGGCTTTCTGTATATCTTCCGGCAGATAACCAAGCCAGCTATTTACTGTTTCATGCCGCCCCTGCTCAAGTAAAAGCGGAGCTTGCTCACAGACCAGAGTGGCCAAGGCCCCGGTATCACCGACTTTATGGTAGAGCTCTACGGCATCATCGATATAGCCATTTTCCGCCAGAAGCCTTGCCCCCTTGCGCTCTAACCTTAACAGGCTTTCAGCACTTGACGTCGCCCGAAGCCTTGCGTAGATAAATTCCCTGAATAACGGATGCAACTGGTAACTCGCGCTGCTTCCAAGGTGGCTCTGGACAAAATGATTTTTCTGCACGAGCCGAGAGATAATACGCTCAGCACGCGGATCCCCTGTCAATTCCCGCGATATCTCTGCTGTTATTATCGGAGAGACCGAGAGCTTTAGCAGAACCCCTTGCAGCTCTGTATCAAGATTTTCAAAAAACTCACCTGCAAAGTATTTAAAGGTCGCAGAGGCATTATGGCAATCCACGTAGTCATTCGAGAAGTTTTCCCGGTTCTCACTCCCAAGCATGAGGACCAGGCCGGCTGCCCACCCCTCGGTCCTGGAAAGCATATCGTGTAACTCCAGCTCCGAGACATCGGGCTTTCCACTTACCGTCGCTATCCCTCGAGCTTCCTCAGTCGTCAGACGCAGGTCGTCATAGGTTATGACCTCCATCTGTTGGTTAAGCCTCATACGCGAAAGTATCGGCGGCGGCGGAGTACGGCTGATGATGATGACATTCAGAGCCTTTGGCACATTGCCAAGACCTGCATGAATAAGATCGTGAAGTGCGGAGTCAGAGGTAGCCTCCTGATAATTATCAAAAACAATGACTGATTTTTTCTTTAAAGACTTATAGAGCTGTTGGAAGTATTCGCGCGCGAATACCTCCAGCCCTTGCAGGTATTCCGGAGTAAGGTGCGGTAACGGTATTTTTTTACCCGTACCAACAAGCTGTGCGGCCTCCCCCAGATAATGAAAGAAGGTCGCTGGATCCGTATCTCGTTTATCTATCTGATACCACAGGCACCCGAGGTCGCGAGACCCTATGTAGCTACTTATCAGAGTGGTCTTACCCGCACCCGGAGGTGCTGTAATCCATATTACCGGTTTGTCCAGACAGCTATCTAGAATACTAAAGAAGTTATCACGAAGATAAATATTGTGCAGATTAGGACGGGTTATTTTTGCTATTGATACTTCTGCGTTCATTGAGCCACCCCGGCATCGCGTATCCTTCTCGGCACAAACGAAAACAAACTAACTTTGCACACAGAAAAGATACAGCCTATGAAAGTAAATGAATAGCAAAGATGAGTTATCTCAAAATAAATACAATGATAAAAAAAATCATAACAAAAAAACCTACTTTTTACAAGAACCAATTGACTAAATTCACGCTGTGTGTGGATTTAGTCTCTAACAATAATATTTGACCTTTAATAATTTTCGCAGTATACTATAAGGGTAATATATAAGTCACCAACTTAACCACATTTTTACTTTAAAACTTATCATATCAAAGGAGATAAAACAGTGGATATAACATTTATCGAGGTAATCGAACGAATGAAGACAGCGGCCAATCTGAAGAACTCATCTCAGATAGCTAAAGCACTGAATATAACACCGCAGGCAATAGCCAATTATAAAAAAAGGAATCAAGTCCCGACAAGCTTGGTAATCAAATTTGCAGCTATATACAACCTCTCGGTGGACTGGATCTTATGGGGAACAGGCCGTATGCAGAGCCCTGAGTATCAGGCGCAAGAGTTTACAGCCTCGGTAGCGGCAGAGTCGGTCCTTCCATACGACTACAAGCTGGACAAATCATTGCCGGCACTTGAGACAATCTCTGATTTATCACCGGATGAGTTAATATGCCTTGGCAAACTACTCAAGATACTACGCTCTGACAATGAAAACGAACATACTACAATTAAATTTATCTTGGATAACTTTAATAAAAACAATTAAAATAAGATTCAGCACCACCGGCCAGATCCCCTTAAGAAAAACATCATTCAAAGCAGAGCTCTCAGTCCTGTTTGCCCGCACCCCTACCACTTATAAACACTGCGGCTTACTCACCTGAAGAAGACTACCTGCTCGT
>CAZUFI010000015.1:0-19311 GCA_964618745.1 uncultured Thermodesulfobacteriota bacterium
ATTCTGCGAGCAGCATTGTTACGGTGCAGGACGTTCTTGGTGACGGCTTTATCAAGTAGGACCGTAGCGGTGCAGAGACTCTTGGTTGCGTCTTCTTTATTGCCCGCTGTAGTTGCGTCAACGACCTTTTTGGTAGCGGTCTTTAGAGCCGATTTATAGGCCTTGTTCCTCTGCTTTTTTTTCTCGCTTTGAGTATGTCTTTTTACTGCTGAACGGTGGTTAGCCAATTTTTTACTTCCTCCTGGTTATCTAAAAGAGATATGATAAGTTTTTAAAGCACGGTTGTCAAGTTTTTTGTGCTTACGGCGATCTTAATCTTTGAAGGCTCGGTGGCATAGATCTTGGTATCTGCGAAGAAGTTCTAAGCAATAATGGCGTAATCGTGCGTATTTACCCGCTACGAATGATTATGGATTTAATCAGCCTTGGATGATTTTAATGGATAATAAATATGTCAGCTAAAGACGGAAAAGACGGTATAGTAGGGGCTGCCTCTGTTATGGGCTCGGCCACGATGCTTAGTCGAGTGCTTGGCTATATACGTGACGCTGTTATAGCTTATATATTCGGTGCTAGTGTCTCTGCCGATGCCTTTTTTGTGGCATTTCGCATATCTAATCTATTTCGCAGGTTGGTTGGCGAGGGTGCGCTTACCAGCTCATTTATTCCGATCTTTACCGAGCTCATTAATATACGTTCTAAAGAAGAGCTTCGAGCCTTTGTTTTACGCTTCTACCTGCTATTTACATGTATTCTGGTGGTCTTGGCCGTCTTTGGTATCATCTTTACGCCTTGGTTGGTTAGCGTCATGGCTCCGGGCTTTACAGAGAGTGCCGATAAGTTTGCTCTGACCGTTACGCTTACGAGATTTATGTTTCCTTACGTCGTCTTTATCGGGCTTATGGCGATTGCAATGGGGATACTGAACTCTTACCGTCACTTCGCTGCCCCTGCCTTATCGCCTGTCCTATTTAATATTACTCTTATCTTTATGACTCTGGTCGTCGCCCCATTTATGCAGAGCCCGGTCTATGCCCTTGCGATAGGGGTCGTCATAGGTGGCTTCTTTCAGTTTGCATTGCAGCTTCCATTCCTTGCAAGGTATGGGATGCTGCCGAAGACTTTCTCTTTAAAAACAGATACTTCAAGATCGTCAACCAGATCTGATGTTTCGGTTGACAAACCTGTCTCGCGCATATTGCTGCTTATGGGGCCGGCCTTGCTTGGTATAGGGGTTTATCAGCTAAATATCTTTGTTACCTTGCGTTTCGCCTCTCATCTGCCAGAGGGGAGTATCTCTTATCTTTATTATGCCGGAAGGTTGATGGAACTGCCGCTTGGCGTCTTTGGCGTTGCCATTGCGCAGGCCGTCTTGCCTGCGCTCTCGACGCTGGTAGTTAATAAAGATATGGACGGCTTCAGGTCATCGCTGTCCTTTGCCCTGCGTCTGGTTAACTTCGTTAATATCCCTGCTATGGTCGGGCTTTTTGTCTTAAGTATCCCTATTATTGATCTGCTCTTTGTTCGCGGTGAGTTTAGCGCGGAGGATGGGGTTATGACCTCTTATGCCTTGTACTTCTATGCACTGGGGATCGTCCCGGTCGCGGCATCTCGTATAGTTGTCGCGGTCTTTTATTCGCTTAAGGATACAAAGACGCCGCTTATTGGTGCGCTTATAACCTTTGCCGTTAATGTTGTGGTGTGTCTGCTTCTGGTCGGGCCTATGGGGCATGGCGGCTTGGCCTTGGCAACCTCTCTGTCATCTTTGGTTTATCTTTTGTTTCTTGGTTTTATGCTCAGGCGGCGCGTCGGTGGCTTTGAGCTGGCCTCTATCTTCTCATCAGGGATCAGATCTTCTATCGCAGCCTTGCTTATGGCGGTAGTTCTCTATTTCTGCCTGTACTGGTTACAGTTTGGGGAGCTGACGCTTGCGCTCAAGGTGATATCTCTGATAGGTATTATTGCTATAGGAGCGGTTGTTTATATGGTTGCATCATATATCCTGAAGGTGCCGGAGCAGGCGATTTTAAAGGAGATGCTACTTGGAAAGCTGGCTGCGAGGGGCTTAAAAAAGCGAGCTAAATGAATAATCGTTGATAATGGCGTAAATGTATGTTTTTAAATGGTAAAGTGCTGATTAAAAAATATGCAATACCCGCAAGTCCTATTAAAGAAGGCCTCATGGCGGTCTCCATCCACTGCATTATCAACAAGATATCCACACCCAATGGGGACATCTTTTTAACCGTCCGTAATTGCTTGTTTTTTCTCCTCTGCCTTTGCCCTTGCCCACAGCTCTTCCATCTCCTCAACGCCAGCCTCTTCCAGTGAAGAGCCTCTGGCCGTAAGGCTCTGCTCTATAAAGTGAAAGCGGCTGGTAAACTTCGTGATGGTCTTTCGAAGGGCCTCTTCCGGGTTTACCTTAAGTAATCTTCCTATATTCACAACGGTAAACAAGAGGTCTCCGAGTTCTTCTTCGATATGTCTTTGATCTTTGTCTTTAACGGCTTCTTTAAGTTCGGTTAGTTCTTCGTCAAATTTTTCTATCGCACCGGCGGCATCCTTCCAGTCAAAGCCGGTCTTTGCGGCTTTTTTGCTAACCTTATGGGCTCGCAGCAGGGCCGGCAGGGCCGTGCAGATCCCAGCCAGGTAGCCGTTGTCTTCTTTGCCTTCGGCTTTTTTGATCTCGCCCCAGTTTTTGAGGACCTCTTCCGGGGTATTGGCCGTTACATTTGCGAAGACATGGGGGTGGCGCCGGGTCATCTTCTCCAGACTGCCATCTATTACATCATCGATATCAAATGAGCCAGCCTCTCTGGCAAGCTCAGACAGGAAGACGACCTGCAAGAGCAGGTCTCCGAGTTCTTCTTTTACGCGTGCGTCCTGACCGCTCTCGATTGCGCCGACGACCTCGTAGGCCTCTTCCAGTACAAATGGAATTATGCTCTCGCGCGTCTGTACCCGGTCCCACGGGCAGCCCCGGGGCGAGCGCAGCAGCTTCATAAGCTCTGTTAGCTTTGTTAGTTTTGTTCCTGTGATCTGGTCGTTGTTATGAGAGGAGGGCATATCAGTCACCGATTGCTTCTTTTGCTCTTCTGTTTCTGTCTTCTATGGCCGCTCCTGCTGCGCGTGCTTGGCCAGGGGCTGTAGTGAGTTTGTTTATGTATCTGTCGATGATCTCGCCCGAGGCCATTGGCTCGCCTTGTGGCTTGTCTTCAGGTTCTTTAGGCTCGCCACCACAGCTCCAGAGCGTGGCGATTAATATAAGAGATATTGCTGTGAGTTTGTTTATACGCATAATCTTGATTTTGCCATATTTTCTGCTCTAAATCAATTATATGCTTGAATTTTTATTGACAGGAAAAAACGGTATTATCGCAGATGCCTAGGGGGCTGCAAGGTGCCCTTTGTCAGATAAGGGCTGGTTGGTATTGCTCTAGCCTTGTCATTGTGATAGATTTTATCATATGACAACTGATCTTAAGACAACTGATCTTTTACGTAAAATACCGTCTGTTGATGAGCTTTTACGGGATGCTGGCATCTCGGCTCTGGCAGCTACACTGCCAACTGAGCTCGCCTCGGCCATCGTGCGTAAGGCCGTCGATGAACTACGAGCCGAGCTGCTGTCTGGTACAGGTGGCGCAGAGGAGTCTTTGCAGGCTCTGCCCGGTAATATAGAGGGCCGGTTGCGCCATCTTCTGTCGCCATCGCTTGGGCGTGTAATAAATGCAAGCGGCACGGTACTGCATACGAATCTTGGGCGAGCACTCTTGCCAAAGGCAGCTCTTGATGCACTGGTGCTGGCTGGCTCAGGGCCTCTGAACCTTGAGTTTGATCTGGGCCAGGGCGGGCGCGGCGAGCGCGACTCTGTAGTTGAAGAGCTTGTCGTGGCACTTACCTCGGCTGAGGCGGCATGCGTGGTTAATAACAATGCGGCTGCCGTGCTTATATCCTTAAATACCCTTGCCGAGGGTAAAGAGGTCGTAATATCACGCGGAGAGCTGGTAGAGATCGGCGGCTCTTTCAGGTTGCCCGAGATAATAGAGAAGAGCGGGTGTATCCTTAAAGAAGTCGGTACGACCAACAGGACTCATCCGCGCGATTACAGCGAGGCCGTAACCAGCGATACTGCTATTCTTTTTAAAGCACATACCAGCAACTATAAGGTTACTGGTTTTACCTCAGAGGTACCGCTTAAGCAGCTCGTGGCTATTGGCCGCGATAATTTAATACCTGTTGTCGAGGATCTTGGCAGCGGTTCGTTGGTTGATCTGGCGGCATACGGATTGATAAAAGAACCTATTGTTAGTGAACGTATAGCCGCAGGCGTGGATATCGTGACCTTTAGTGCTGATAAGCTCCTTGGTGGCCCTCAAGCCGGTATTATTGCTGGTAAAAAAGAGTTTGTGGATAGGATAAGACGAAACCCTCTAAAGAGGGCCCTAAGGGTTGATAAGCTTACCTTGTCGGCCCTTGAGGCAACACTCAGGCTTTACCTGAACCCGGCAGGGCTTGGTAAGGCCCTGCCGACCCTTGACCATCTTTCCAGACCCTTGGACGCACTTGAGGTTATGGCGAAAAAGGCCGTAGAGCTTTTAAAGGGCAGGCTCGGTTCTGGATACAGCGTGGCGGCACAAAGAGGCGATTCTATCGTTGGTAGCGGTTCTTTGCCAGGCCATACAATACCTACCTGGGTCATTGAGATAACACACGATTCAATGAGCTCGGAGAAGATCTTCAGGCTCTTTTTAGACGCTACAACGCCTGTGCTTGGCAGGGTCAGTAAAGATAAATTTACACTTGATATAAGAACTATAGACAGAATAGAAGACCTCCTTCCCTTTTAATCTGAAAGAATCCTGCCAGCTTATTGTTTTTGTCATTTATTCCGATAAAGTATATGTAGAGATACGGTTAGTATTAAGGACTTTCATGGTCTTCTTTTCCCTTGACTGCCCTACGGGGTGATGCTATTCTTTGGCGAATATGAACAAAAAGAGGTTTTCACTAAAATATAAAGCACTTATAGCGGTGATTGTCGTGCTGTTACCTATATTTGTAACATTTTTTGTTACCTATAAGGTGAATAGGGATCATCTAAAGGAGCTTGAGCTTGACCATCTTACCGCGCTCTCGGAGTCTATAGAGGGGCAGGTCTTTCAGTTCTTTGAGATGAGCAAGCGAAGGGCCGAGGATTTTTCTAGTGACGGCTATATAACCGGTACGCTGGAGAGCATAGTAGATGGTGATAGTAAAAAGATTCCTGTCCTGAATAAATACCTGCTACAGAATAAACTTCCCCTTGATGAAACCATACGTCATATAGATATTATCTCGCATGAAGGCCGTCTGCTCTCCTCGACAGATTCATCTTTGTCGGTAGGCCTGGATCTTTCTAAAGAGTCTTATTATAAGAAAGGTCTCAAAGGTGCGGTCATAGTAGAGCCGTCATTTATGTATGATGGCGGGGCTGATATAGCCATCGCAGTCCCTTTGCATAGTAAAGACGGCAAGCGGATACTCGGTGTGCTGGTTAATTTTATTAGTCTTAGTGAGGTCAATAAGGTCTTAAATGGTGAGTTCCAGATGGAGCTTGGTGCTATCTCATGGGGCAGGGGTAGGAGCGAGTCAATGGAGTCGTATCTGGTAAGTAGTACAAAGCTGATGATAACTGACTCCAAATATATAGAGGATGTTGTGGGCAGGCAGCTCGTTGATACCCCTCTTGTGCGAGGGTGTATTGAGGATGGGCGTGAGGCCACTGGTTTTTATGTAAACTATAGAGGGGTTAAGGTCGCTGGTTCGGCGACGTGTTTAAGGGATCTGAATTGGGTGCTGCTGGTAGAGATAGATATAGAAGATGTGCTATCGCCTCTTGATAAGGTCAAGACCGGAGCTATTGCAACCGGGCTTATTGTGACAGGGCTGATAGGCTTGCTCTTTATAGCTTTTCTAAAGGGGATAGTCGCAAACCTTGAGAGGATATCAAAAGCAGTCAATGCAATAGCCGGTGGTGATTATAGCGTAGAGCTTCCTTCGGGCAGTAACGATGAGATGGGAGAGCTTGCAAAGTCATTTAATAAGATGTCAGAGGATATACGGATGCGCGACTTTGAGCTTAAGGAAAGTAGGCGTGCTATGTCAACGCTTGTAGGAAACTTGCCGGGGATGGCCTACAGATGCACCAACGATACAAACTGGACAATGGAGTTTGTAAGCGATGGTGCATTTGAGTTGACCGGTTTTATCTCGGCAGATCTTATCGATAGCGCAAAGGTGGCCTATAGCGATATTATACACATAGATGATCGTGACCGTATATGGGGTGCCGTGCAGGAGGCTCTGGTAGAGCACGAATCTTTTGAGTTTACATACCGTATAAGGACAAAGAGCGGTGAGGAGAAGTGGGTATGGGAACGTGGTCGCGGAGTCTTTACGCTAGGTGGAGATCTTGAGGCACTTGAGGGCTTTATCGCCGATATTACCGAACGTAAGCTTGCCGAGATCGAGCTTAAAAAATCAAACTTTGTTATCGATAATAGTATTGACGTAGTATTTATTACTAATTTAAATGGCGTTATAGAGTATGTCAATACGATGTTCGAGACCGTTACCGGTTACTCCCGGGAGGAGGCGCTGGGGCAGACCCCGAGGATTCTGGCCTCCGGCCATACGTCTGCGGGTCTTTACGAGGAGATGTGGGCGTCTATTATGGGCGGCAATACCTGGCACGGTACTTTTCAGAATAAAAAGAAGAGTGGCGAGCATTACTGGGCCAACGGCAGTATCTTCCCGGTCAGAGACGACGACGGTACGATAACAAACTTCCTGGCTGTTCAAGAGGACGTAACCGATAAGATACGTTCGGAAGAGGAGATCGAAAGGCTTGCAACCTATGATGCTCTGACTGGTTTCTTCAACAGGAAAAGCTTTGTCAATGCTCTGGACAATCTGCTTGTAAAGGCAGATGAGACGGGCGGCTGCGGAGTTATGTTGATGATGGATCTAGATCAATTCAAGCTTTTAAATGATACCTACGGTCATGGTCTTGGTGATGAACTTTTGCGTCATGCAGCAAGGCTCTTTGAGGTAACCCTGAGGCATTCAGAGAATGTTGCGGTCAAGGCGGTCGCCGATGATTGTATAATCGGGCGTACCGCAGGCGATGAGTTCTCTGTCTTTATCCCGGATATTT
The DNA here is from genome assembly GCA_964618745.1 of uncultured Thermodesulfobacteriota bacterium. Lineage (GTDB taxonomy): Bacteria > Desulfobacterota > GWC2-55-46 > GWC2-55-46 > DRQE01 > JAJRSM01. The sequence continues at coordinate 7,199 of CAZUFI010000015.1, forward strand.
GCAAAGAAGATGCTCTGGAGGTGGCAGAGTTTATCAGGAAGGTCATGGACGAGTTCAGGTTTATGGATACGGATGTGCAGATGACGATAAGTGTCGGAGTCGCACTTTACCCGGAGCATGCGACGGGGGTGAGAGATCTTTTTGCGCGGGTAGATGCTGCGGTATATAGGGCAAAGGAGCTTGGTGGCAATAGGGTTCATCTATACAGGGATGAAGACAAGGTGCTTGAGCAGCTGCATTCAAGTTTGCAGTGGAAGGGGCGTATATTAAAGGCCCTTGCCGAAGACCGCTTTGAGGCATGGTATCAGCCTATATACAGCATAAAGGATAAGAAGATACATCACTACGAGACGCTTGTACGTATGCGTAGCGAGGATGGTAAGATACTTATTCCAGGGGCATTTATCGAGGTCGCCGAGAATTTTGGCCTTATTACCGCTATTGATAAGGTCGTGACCGAGAAGGCTATGCTCAAGCAGGTCGAGTTAAGTGAGCAGGGATGGCCGTTGACCTTCTGTATTAATCTATCAGGCAAGGATATGGGCGATGAGAGTTTTCTGGCCTTTCTGCGTCGCAAGATCGATGAGCTAGGGGTCGACCCCGGGTGCATCGTCTTTGAGATAACAGAGACCGCTGCGATTAATGATATGAGCGAGGCCTGTGAATTCATCAAGGAGCTTCGCTCTATAGGGTGTCGTTTTTCTCTGGATGATTTCGGTTCAGGCCTTAGTTCTTTTCAGTACCTGAAAGAGCTGAAGGTAGACTATATTAAGATAGACGGGGCCTTTGTTAAGAAGATAATCGAGGATCATAATGATAAGCTCTTTGTCAAGGCTATAGCCGATATCGCAAAGGGCATGGGTATAATGACGATTGCCGAGTTTGTAGAGAATGAAGAGATTTTGGTATTACTAGAAGAGCTTGGCGTTGATTACGCGCAGGGATACCACCTTGGTAAACCCGAGCCTGTACTTGTCTTAGACTGATTATTGTCTGTTTATTTTTTGTCTCTTTCTCACTTGCTGCAAAAGGTTAAGGGTAAAGAGACTCGGCAATAAAGCAATTCTTATACTTTCATTACAAAAACCTTTTATAACGGACATACTACCTGATATGGCCAACCCAAGATATAAGACAGGTATATGGTTTATGCTTGTTGTTGTGGGTGTTTTTTTCTTCTTTGTTGCTACGGCGCAGGCGGAGAGTACACCCTCTCCTGCCCCTGCCTCTGTCTCTGCGTCTGCCGGATCACGCCTCTCAATAGGGGAGAGCTTTCTTGATGAGCAGCTAAACTACATGGTCGGTTTCTGGATCTTTGATGACATTGCTACAGGGCATATTTCTTTTCAGCGTAAAGGTGATATTTATGTGGCGACAATGAGGGCGAAGGCATCCGGGTTAGTGCGGTTTGTGCGCAGTCGCGAAGACACCCTTGTTGCCAGAATGGAGCTTGCTCCGGGAGGTGCGAGGCTTCGTACCTTGAGCTTTGATAAGACCTCAAAGCTCGGTGGTAAGCAGCGGCGAAAGCTCGTTGAGGTGGATTACGAAAAAAGGGTTCTGAGATGGACGAAATGGAAGAACGGCAAACTTCGCAAGAGCGGTGAACACCCGATACCTGAGGGTGTTATCTATGACGATCCTCTAACTGCTTTTTATAATCTTCGCTACGGCGTCTACGGCACGCCTGCTGATAGTCAGGCCTTTACCATAAAGACATTCCCCTCTGACGAGGGTGAGGATATAGATATGACGGTGCGTTTTTTAGCCCGTAAAGAGGCGATAGCGCGCCGAGGCGAGAAGGGCGTTGGCAATGGTTTTCTTGTTGATGCCACGCTTGATAAAGAACTCTTTGATTCAAAGTCCGGGATGATGGAGATTTATTTTAGTCCTGATATGGTTGTTACCTACGTTGTTGCAAAGGATGTCCTCTTATTCGGTGATGTCAGGGGAAGGCTTCTACCGTGAGTCTCTTATAAGTACCTGCTCGTATATTTGATGCTCCTTATCACCAGCCCAGCCCTTCTTTAGAGCGCTCTCTAATCGATATGATCATAGACCTTTTTGTTGAGGTATATACGCTGTAATGCAACTATATGAATATTTATCCACAACAAGTGGATCTAAATATATAGTTCTTGACACGCACATCAAATTTATGTATAATGTCTCAACTGTATGTGACTTGAGTTGTTCTTACTAGTATTTTTTTGGAGTAATAGGCCTTATTATATCAGGTGCAACTATTGATGAGCTAACCCATTGTTTTTTAAGGATTATATTCTTGAAAGCGTTTTTGTCCTATCCTACTTTAAATCCGAAAAATATTTTGTATAATTATATTGGTACGGCGGGTCTACTTATGGCTGTGCGTGGTGTGCACATACCTATACCTACTCAGGCTATGCGTTATCCCGTCTTAGATATGAGACTGTCTAATAGTCTCTAAATGGAGGGTTCAGTTATTGAGCGAATCATTGAGGGTTGATCCAGATGCATTTTACCGTGAGTTAAAGGATGAGGGGGTTGGGATAAGGGATATTTTGTGGCCCTTGGCAACTCTTTCTCCACGAGAAAGGGCAGTCTTCGTTGAGTATCATTACTGGAATACACATATGAAGGTCGTAGCGCAGAGTCATAGAATATCACTTGGGAGGGCCTATGAAATACTCTACAGAGCGGAAAAAAAGATCGCGTCTTCTAGGACACAGAAAGAGGCGGCGTATACCTGACAGCGAACCAGGTAGTGCTGCGGTTAAGGTAGATTGGATCGAGTATAAGACGCTTAGGCAGTATCAGAGTCTTGGAGAGGTGCTAGATGGTGTTCGCGCCTATGGCTTTGATGCTGTAAAGGGTCAAGACGTAACAATGGAGGTTGTTGGCAGTAACGGTCATAGATGGATCACCGAGGATCAGGAGTTATAGGGGGAGCGGTATTTTTTGTAGAAGATATATTGAGTGAATTATGGAGGCGTACTATCGAAAGATAGTACGCCTCTTTTTTGTTTAAAAAATCAAAAAAACCTCTTTAAAATAGCTTTTTATGGCTAGGGGTAGAATAAGAAGTGCCATTTTATCTAATTAAAATAGCATGTTACAAGTTTAGGGGTAGAAAAAAAACACCATAGTGTGTCTAAGAGTAGTTAGAGACAGATCTTTCAACAACCAAATTTGCGGAGGTAGGTGATGAGTTTAAATTCAGGCAGGTTTTCTACCAGTACAGGCGAAGCAGAGGATTGGCTCAAGTATCATCCAAAAGGTCGAGAGAAGGTGCTTCTCAGAGAGGTTGAGATATGCAGGCTTTGCGCAAAGAAGTTTCTGAGCCTATACCCGTTGCGGTGCTGTAGTGATCACGCAGGCCTTGATGAGTTTTAAGGTATTTTAATTTTTATGGCTTCTGGCGGTTAATGAATATCAGGATATTTTGATGAGGGTGAAATGTGGCAATTGATTGGAAAGGGCTTAGGGAAGATTTTGAAAGGGGTGAGGTGGGCTTTGAGACACTTGCCGCAGGCTATGGTTGTAAGGCCGCTACTATCAAGAGACGAGCGGCGCGAGAGGGTTGGGGTGAGGTAGACCAGAGCGCGGCCAAGGCGGAGCTGAAGAGGGATGGAATTATAGGGGAGCACCGCCTGCTCTGGTCGATTGTAAAGAGACGGCTCAACACGGGTCTTGAGAGAAGCGATATCGATGAGTTGAAGATCGTAAAGCTTGCAGGGGACGGAATACTTAACCTACAGAAGGGCGAGACGCAGGCATGGGGGCTTACTGAAGATGACGTCAAGACAGATCAGCAAGAGGTCTTTGGCATTACCCAAGAGATGGCAGAGCTTACGGTATCATCCGGAGCAGAGGAGGCTCTGGGTGGAGACCAAGAGGTTTAAGGTCGTCCCGGCCGGTAGGCGTGCAGGTAAGAGCGAGATAGCCAAGCGGCGGCTCGTGACGATCTTGCCTATTGTAAAGCCCTGGCAAGACCCTCGCTACTTTGCAGCGGCTCCGACCAATGCACAGGCAAAGCGTGTCTTTTGGAAGGACCTGAAGGCCCTGACCCCGAAGAGTTGGATTAAGAGGGTCTATGAGACCGACCTCTGTATATCGACTATCTTCGGCTCGGAGCTCTGGGTAGTCGGGATGGATAAGCCGCAGCGGATAGAAGGTGTCGCATGGGACGGCGGGGTTCTTGACGAGTACGCGAATATGAAGGAGACGGCCTGGAGTGAGAATGTCAGGCCGGCGTTATCAGACCGCAAAGGATGGTGCTGGTTTATAGGAGTGCCAGAGGGCTTTAATCACTATAAAGATCTGGCTGATTACGCGGCCAGTGGAATCGACGAGGACTGGGGGCTGTATTCGTGGCACTCAGCCGATATCCTCGATAGCGCAGAAATAAAAGCTGCGCGTCGTCACCTGGACCCTAGAACCTTTCGCCAAGAATACGAGGCGAGCTTTGAGGGGGCAAGCGGTCGGGTCTACTACGCCTATGATCAGAAGCTCCATAGTGATCCAGAAATTGCACTAGACCCTGCGCTCCCGATAATCGTCTGCTGTGATTTTAACGTAGATCCGTGCCTTTGGGTACTCTGCCAGAGCAGGGGGCGGAGCGAGCGAAAGACGGTCCAGGTATTTGACGAGATAGCACTGGGGCCGACCAGTACGATAGAGATGGCAAAGGAGCTTAAGAGGCGTTACGGCGATCACGGGCCGGGCTTTATTATTTACGGGGATGCAGCAGGTGGGGCTCGCTCGACAACAGGAAAGAGTGACTACGCAATCTTAAGCGAGTTTGGTCTGAGAGATCAAAGGGTAAGGCGGTCAAATCCGAGGGTCAAGGACAGGGTAAATGCCGTCAACAGCATACTGCGTAACTCTAACGATGATCTAAGGCTTAGCCATCACCCTAGATGCAGGTACTTAAAACGCGATCTGGAGACCGTTGTTTGGAACGGCGCTGGTACTGAGATAGACAAGAGGAGTCGCGATAGGACGCATGCCTCGGATGCGCTCGGCTATTACGTGGCCTATGAGTTTCCGCTAAAGCATCGGCGAGCCGTCAAGGGAAAGAGGTTTTACAAATAATTTAATCGACCAACTGCAAATTGCCAGCCAATGGCTGGCTACTGCGAGGAATGAAAATGACAAAAGAAGAGCTTATGGCAACGCATCCTGACTACGACGCAAATATAGATCAGTGGAGGTTTTTCCTTAGTTCGTACTTTGGAGGAAAAAGTTACAGGGATGGTAACTACCTGCTTCAACATCCCTTTGAGTCCTCTACTAATTACGCGCGCCGCAAAGAGATTGCATATTACTACAATTACTGCGGCCCGATTGTAGACATAATGGTCTCGCATCTTTTCAGGAGGCCGGTTAAGCGGGAGTTTGGTTGCCTTACTACGGATATGCTTTTCAGTGGTTTCTTGCGTGACGTTGACTTTGACGGTGCGAGCTTTATGCAGTTTATGAGGGATGCCGGTCGTTTTGCCAGTGTCTACGGGCGTGTCTCTATAGTCGTAGATCGCCCAAGGCTCTTGCCCTCTACGCGTGGCGAGGCGCAGGAGCTTGGAGTCAGGCCCTATCTGTCGTTAGTAACGCCTGAGAATCTAATTGATTGGTCGTACTCGCGCTCGGAGACAGGTAGGCCGGTCCTTGAGATGGTAAAGATAAATGAAGGAGGCGGGCGTTACCGCATCTGGACCACTGATGCATGGGAGTTGTGGCAGGTAGATGATAAGACAGATGATGCTATTCCCATCGACGGTGATCTGCATGATCTGGGCCAGGTGCCGGTTGTAAACCTCTATAACAAAAAAAGCGGGGTAAAGATGGTAGGCATCTCTGATATCCAGGATATATCGGATATCAATAAAAACATCTACTACCTCTGCTCGGATGCAAAGGAGATTATCGAGAATACGGCCTTCCCTATGTTGGCAATGCCTTATGAAAAGGCAGGTGGCATCGATGAAAAAGAGATAGGGCCTCGCAATATTATTCAGTTCGACCCGGAGTCGGGCGCAAAGCCCTTCTGGCTTGAGCCTCCGCATTCATCGCTTACCGAGATCAGGGAATGGGTAAAGCAGGATATTAATGAGATTCACCGTATAGCCAAGATGGGTGGGGTTCGCTCGGCCGAGGATTTTAAAGGGGCAAAAAGCGGGGTTGCGATAGAGCTTGAGTACCAGCAGCTTTATGCCGTCTTAAGCGAGAAGGCCGATAATCTGGAGCAGGCTGAATCAGAGCTGCTCTCGCTCTGGGCCGCATGGGAAGGTAAGAGCTTCGACGGTCTGGTGGATTACCCTGATGATTTTTCGCTTAAAGATCTGGACGGCGATATCAAGAGGCTTTTCCATGCGATGGAGGTTGGTATTGATTCCAGAACATTCAGGCAAGAGGCGCAGAAGAGAGTGGTGACAAAGGTCATGCCTAAATTAAATGAGCAGACTATGGCGCAGATAATAAAGGAGATAGACGCAGATGATTGAAGATCAAGGACTGATGGATGACGGTTATATCGTTGAGATGGCAAAAAGAAACGCAGCAGATCTGGCACGTTGTTACAAGATCGATATGAAGACGGCTTTATATATTACCTTCAGGCTTTTATACGAGGCTCGCAGAAGCATTGTGGCGATAGTCGGCGACTACGGCACGGAGAACTGGCAGCGAATGAGTATAACTGAAAAATCCGCCATCTGTACAAAGGTCGTAAAGGGGTTGCTGGATAAAGAAAAGATAGAGGCCTTTATAAATGGCAAGAGTAAGAGTCTTTTATCTGCCTAGTTTTTTGAGATCTTGAGTTTAAGGGGATTTGCCAGTGCATACCCCGGCGTTGGTACTTAAAATAATCGGGGGAGAATACGAACCAATTATGGGAGGTTTTATGCAATCAGTTGACGAACAAAAAACGGGAGTAATGGGTGAGGGTAGTGAGGACGGGTCAGGAAGGGTAAGTTTTACGCCCGAGCAGCAGGGAAGGGTGCAGTCGCTGATTGATGATGCTTATAGAAAGGCATATTCAAAGGCGGCAAGAGGCTCAGGGGTCGGCGAAGAGCTAGTTGGCCTTAAAAAAGAGCTGGCATCTCTTAAAGAGGACAGAAAGGCTAGCTCGGTGCTGCGGGCCGTTGCAAAGCGTAATGTTGTTGACGCGCAGGAGGTAACCGAGCTTATCTCGCGCCACGTCCAGATGGATGAGAGCGGAAGGATAAGCGTAGGTGCAGACGGCGCAGGTGCCGATGGTATGGCTCTTGGTCTGGAAGAGTATGTAGACCAGTGGCTCGCCGAGCGTCCGCATCATCAGCGTTCGCAGGGTTCTCAGGGAGCGGGATCTCACGGGTCTCGGTTCTCCGGAGGGCAGACGCGCTATAACCTGAGTGACCCACAGTCCTGGCGCACGATGCCCAGAGCGGAGTTGGATAAATACCTCAAGGACGGAGTAAATGTGCAGGGAGCGGGGGGCCATGTCTTCCGTTTCCGTGACGTGGCGAATCCGTTTGTCGAGGCAAGGAAGAGAAAATTTAATTCAGGAGGAAAGTAAGAATGGCAAATGAAGTAACCACAGCAGCCGGCTCGGCCGGCGAGCTTGTAGCAGCAGAGATAGTTTCAAGGCTTGTAATAGACGCGGCCTACGGTGAGGCAGTGATGCCGCCGCTTGTAAGGGTAGCGGATATCAGTGAGGAGAGTACCTTAACGGTAGATTTTCCAAAGTGGCCGCTCTTGAGCGCGACTGATCTGACCGAGGGCACGGATGCAAGCAACTCTGCCGTTAATACCAGCAGCATAGGTGTTACGGCAGATGAGGCAGGCATCATGATAACCGTAACGGATATGCTTCTTACCTCATCGAGCCTTGGCGGCCTTGAGCCGTATGCAATGGAGCTTGGCAAGGCACTGGCGGGTAAGATCGATACCGATCTTCTGGCTGAGGTCGCTGACTTTACGAGCTCTGTTGGTTCGACAGGTGTAGATATGACAGAGGCAAACTTCCTAGAGGCGATCTATACGCTAGAGAGTGGTAACGCAGTAGGGCCTTTTGTTGCCGTGCTGCATCCGGCTCAGGTCCATGATCTGCGCACAGCTCTGGCAGCATCCACAGGAGCTGTCTGGGGCGGAGCCTCTGCACCGGCAGAGGATCTCGGAGCATTCGGCAGCCTTTACGGAGTCGATGTCTTTAAGTCTACAAATTGCGCATCGGTCAATGCCAATGCCGATAGGCAGGGCGTTATGATGCCAATGGGCCATCAGAGTGGACTTGCTTACGTTCTAAAGACAGGGGCAAGGACAGAGTTCCAGAGAGACGCGTCACTTCGCGCGACCGAGATAGTTGTAACGGCTATCTACGGTGACGAGTGCGTGAATACCGCATCTAACGGCGGCGTCGCAATAATCACAGACCACGAGTAGTAACTGTGTAGTTGGTTGAGGTTACGGGAGGGACTCCACGGAGTCCCTCCCACCTTAAAAGGAGAATTGAACTATGTCTGATATAGCACGTTCTATGAGAAAGAAGGGCTACGAGCCGCTTGCCACTGATAGCTTTGGCGGGATTGGTTTTAGGAAGAATCTAAAGGTAAATAATGAAGAAGATATATTCTACGAAGGCCTTTGGCTAGGCGATATCTGGTTTGATACGGGTAAAAAGATGCAGGACGGCGTAACCCCTAGGACCATTGTCGCCCGGAATAAAGAACAGTACGCAGAGAACTTAAAGAAGGGTTATAGCATTGTAAAAAATATTGAGACGGCCTCTGATGAGTAGAGAGGCCCGTGAAAAGCTTGTGGAGCGGATCTATAAGCAGCAGCTACGCACAAGCGGCAGGCTTCCAAACTCTGCGCAGAAGCGGGTGATGGAGCAGAAGGCCACTAGAGCTGCCGAACGTGCCGAGAGAAAGAAAAACCAGAGGACAGGGAAGTGACGAGGCGGTGCGGAGAATCCAGGTTAATTCCTAAGCATGCGGGGGAGATATGAAACAGAAGTTTTTAAAAAATACAGTGGAGATATTCCAGAGCTACGTCTATGAGAATAACCGTAAGCTAGTGCCGAGCTCGGCAACCATTACGGTCTATAGGCCGGGTGGCTCAAGCGAGTTGTTAAGTGGCGTTACCATGACGGTGCAATCAGACGGCAGGCTTGACTATGCGCTCTCGGCCGATGATAACACGCAGGCAGATGAGAATTACAAGGCCGTAATCGCCTACGTATATAGCGGTACTACCTATTACGTAACGCTCTACTATGACGTCGTAAATAGCAAGCTGCATAAGGTCGTAACCGATGACGATATCGTAAGTGAATTGCCGCAGCTGCGCGATAACGGGTGGCGTGTGCACGGTACGGCAGAGAGCGGCACGACAACGACGATAGCCGATGTCGAGCTAAGGCGTTATGAGGATGATTATTTTACCGGCGGTCTGGCTTATTCAATTGATAAAGACGAGACGCGCGAGATAACGGACTTTGTATCTTCCACGGGGACGGTCTCGGTCGTGGCCTTTGGCTCGGCGATTGCGACCGATAAATATATCCTGACCCGTTCTTTTTCTCGTGAGATCCAGCGAGCCTTTGAAAAGATTGAAGAACTGCTGGTGCGTCGCGGTAAGCGTTCGCATCTGATACTGGACCCGTATGACCTGCGTGAGGTGCATATATATATCTCGGTCGCCGAGGTCTGTAAGGGGCTTGCCACAGAGCCCGAAAACCTCTGGTGGAAGCTTTGGAAGGGATACGAGAAGACGGCTCTTGAGGCCTTCAATGCACTGAACTTGAAATACGATCATACCCAGGACGGTTATATATCGGGCGGTGAAGAGTCAAACAGTATGACCTATATAAGGAGCGGGCGGCGATGAGTAATTTTGAGACGATCAAGGCCATAACGGAAAATATTCAGAGTGTGCTGGAAGGGCTCGGGATAAAGTTTACGCAGAAGGTTATAGAAGACAGCAAGGATGTGCCTGCAAGCCTTCTGCCGTACGGGGAGATCTTTTATACCGGCGAGAGCTTTGAAGAGACAAGCGGGGAGCGTCCAAGTTACGTAGAGGCCGACTTTACCCTTGTAGTTATTCTGCGAGAACGCTTTGCGCGTGATCTGGTGCGGGCCGAGCAGGACTGGGTGCATAGGATACGAGGTGCGCTCGGCGTAGATTCGCTTAATGTCAACGAGCTGGCTACCTCAAAACTGGTATCTCGGGTTATAAGCGGAAACGCCAGTATGGATAAGGGCTCTGGCAAGAGTGGCCTTGGGATACTCAGTTATCAGGCAAAGGTCAGGTACAGGGAGGGGTAATTATGCGGATAGTATTTTTAAAGAGTGGTGAGACGATTGGGGTCGGAGAACACGGCGTGGGCGCAGAGCGTCTTGTTGCAGATGATGTAGCAGGGGTTCTTATAAAGCGAGGAGTCGCAGCGGTGGCAGATCTTTCCGAGTGGGGCGAGGACGTGGCCTTAGAAGAATCACCTGAAGAGTTTTGCAGTATAAACGAAACAAGCAGTAGGGGGGAGCAGGACAATGGCAGAGAATAAATTATATATGGCAATAGGCGAAGAGTCCGCAAGGGGCACGAAGGAGGCAACGACCGTAGGTTTTATTCCTCTTTTAAGCTCGGGTATACCAAAGGTAGAGTTTGAGGAGAAAAAACGAAAGGAGTTTCGGGGCGAGGATACGGTAAAGGGTGAGAGTCTTAATCTGAGAATGAGTCAGAAGTGGTCGGGCTCGGTCGAGATGCCGATGTTCACAGAGGCAGGGGCTGCCTCGGGGATGATCGGGACGATCTTCAAGCACTTTTTCGGCAGCGCAACATCGGTACAGAACGCAGCGACAGGTCAGTACGGCCATACTATGTATCCTGTGGCCGACCCGTTCGGGGCGGCTAATCTTGGCGCAAAGGCCCTTACCGTCAACCTGAATATCAGTGAAGGCGGGACAATGAAGAACTGGCCCTTTGTCGGTGGGCGTGTGACGTCCTTGAGTTTTGATCAGGAGGTGGGTGATCATCTGAAGGTGACAGCCGAGATGGTAGGCCAATTTAAGGATACAGTAACCGGCGAGCTAGGCAGCGCGACCTTTGCGGCCGAGAACCTTCGCTGCGATTACAATAACCTTAAGGTCTATACCGGGACTATTACGAGGACGGGTACGGCCCCTGATTATACTGACTATGCATTTGGCTCGGCCACCCAGATAAAGCCCGATAAGATCTCGATAAAGATAGAGAGTGGGATGGAAGATGCCATGAGGTTATCCGGGATCGACTACCCTGATAAGACCCGGATGGGACTCTTTAAGGTCACCGCCGATATGACCATAGACTGGGAAGACCCTGCAAGTGGTTTTTCATCGATAGACGAGTTCAATGCGTGGATGGCCGGGGTCAGCGAGACGAACTTGTGTCTGCACTGGGATAGCGGTACGCAGGCAGGCAGCGGCGATAATCATGGCCTTTATATCGATATACCAAGGGCCAGCAGACTTGGCGGTGAGCCGGAGTATGATTTGGAGAAAGACCCGATGATAACGCTTCAGTACGAAGGGTTATATGACGCGGCAACGACTAATTATATCGTAGGGCTTTTACTCAAAAATACGGCTTCGGCGGTATAGGAGGTTTCATGGCGATAATCAGTTTTGATTCAGAGGCGACAGTAGATTTTATACCGGCCTATAGCGGTAACAGAGAGAGCGGCGAGCCGTGTGTGGTAAGTCTTCGGTTCGTGCCTTATTCCAGAGTTCAGCACTACTCCAGGATGATAGCGGCGCAGACCAAGAGCGTCAGTGATCCCTCAAAGGTAACTGAGATAGCCCAGGGTATCCAGCGCAGGCAGTTCGTCGATAGCGTCGAGGGCGTGGCTGGATATTACGTTGGTAGTGATGAGGTCAAGGATCCGGCTCTCTTTTATGATACCGCTGATACAGACCTGATCGTCGAGGTGATAAAGGCGATGGAGAGTGCGCAGAGGCTTAGCGAGGGTCAAAGAAAAAACTAATAGCGGGCTTTCGTTGGAGCAGTTTGATAGGAAGGGACGGAAGCCCCTTTGATTGCGAGAAGTGTTCGGATAGAGATAAAGACCTGCGTAATTGTTTTAATAGGCTGGGGTTAAGTGACAATGCTCGTGCAGTAAC
>CAZUFI010000016.1:0-2455 GCA_964618745.1 uncultured Thermodesulfobacteriota bacterium
AGAGAAAGCCCCTCATCTCATATAGCGAAGCGGTCTTGGGCGCAAGTTCAAGGGCATGGGTCATATCGGTTATTGCCAGGTCAAACTCTCCTTTGCTGTAGTGTAGCCCGGCCCTGTTATTATAGGCTGCTGCCATATCAGGGTTTAGCTCTATTGCCTTGTCCAGATCGCTCAGAGCGTGAGTGTATATGTTTTTACTGGCATATAGACTGCCACGCAGGTAGTAGGCCATGAAGTTGTCGGGCTCAAGCTTGACGGCCTTGTATAGATCAGAGGTCGCGCCATCAAGGTCGTCCTGCAAAGAGCGTATCATGGCTCGAAGCGCATAGGCATCCGAGTACTTGGGGGCTGACTTGACGGCCAGGTTAAATTCTTTGATTGATTTATCCAAAGAGTTGGTAGCACTAAACATAACGCCTTTAAAGATATGTACTGCTGTTTCTTTGCTAATTTTTTTACTTGAGAGATCACTGGTTATCTTCAGGAGATGATCAGCCGGGGTAAATAGAGGATGTCCTTCTCTGGATTTATTTAAGAATTTAACGGCCTTTTTAAAGTTTCCTTTGCTTCCAAACTCAACTGCCTTTGAGAAGTCATTGGGCCCTATTTTATCCAGCGCGTGGGCCTGGACGGCGGTAAATATGAATATGAGTAATGCTACTATTACTGCGCAGCTTCGTATGGTCTTCATCTTTGTTAGAACTCCTTAATGATTTATTAGATTTATTGCGAAGATTAAGGCGGGCTTACTCCGATCTCTTTGGAGCAACCGTTACCTTGTTTTTGCCGGTATTTTTTGATTTATACATGGCCGTATCAGCGGCCTTTATAAGAGCTTCTCTTATATTGTTTCGTTTCTTGAGTCGCTTGCTGACGTTTGTGTTGAGCGATGCGACCCCGAGACTTGCCGTTATAACCCCTTTTATCTTTAGCGCTCCGGCATGACCCGGGACGTCCCGTGCGAGGAACGTATGATTTTCAATCGTATTTCTTAATGACTCGGCAAATAGCATGGCGAACTGTATCTCTGTCTGCGCCATGATGAGTGTAAACTCGTCACCGCCGTACCTTAATGGTACTATGTCATAGGGCGCGTTGTCTACAAGCTCTTGAATTATTTTTCCAACCTCGGTCAGCAGCTGGCTGCCTGCCATATGCCCGTGCGAGTCGTTTATATGCTTGAAGTTATCGAGGTCCATGAATATCAGGCTTACATCTTTGCCGGTTCTGGCATTCTTTCCAAGCTCCTTTGAGAGGCGTTTAAAGAAATATCTATCGTTGTATAGCCCTGTAAGGTTGTCTCTAACAGAGAGTTCACTGAAGCGTTTCGCATCGAGTGAGTTCTGGATGAGTGTGGATGTATAGCCGGCGAAGATCTTAAGGAGGGTAAGGTCTTTTGGTGAATAGTTGGGTTTATCTACCCTGTTGATAAGCTCAAGCACGCCGATGGTCGTGCCTTGAATATTGATCGGCACACAGACCATTGATATGGTGTGGTGCTGGATTTTGCGGTCTATCTCGCTGAAGAATGTCGTGCTCTTTGATACATCGGTGCACATATTGGCGCGTCCCGTGCGATAGGTCTTACCTGCTATTCCGTCCTCAATATTAAGGAATGATCCGGTCAAAGACGCAGAGCCCGTCCCAAAGCATGCCATGAAGTAGAGCTTGCCGGGCTTTTTGAGTTTATGATCCAGGATCGGGTCGTCCAGCAGTATTGAGCCGGATTTTGAAGGGACGAACTCATTGGCCCATTTAAGAATGCTCTTGAGCATCTCTTTCAGGTCTACGTCGCCGCTGGCCTGACCACTGCGTTGTTTTCGTTCAAGGACGCGGCTGAGAAGGGCTTTTTTTACTACTGTGATGCGCACGTTGATCCAGCTCCTCTAATAGTATGGAAGTTTTGATAAAGACAATCTCTCTAAGTTTTTGGCTGTCGAATATATTTTAATCGTCTGGATTTCTAAAAACCTTAAGTACTCCCGGGGATTCCACCGGGCGGAGAGCCTCATTTAAAGGAGACCTTCATGATATGCGAAGAGCAGGAAATGCATGGGTCAAAGGCGCGTACCATCTGCTCGATACGAGCCCTTATTTCTTCTTTTTTTAGATCAATGATCGTTGGCACGTAGGCCCTTAAGTCCTTCTCTATCTGGGCGAGGTTCTTTGCCGTTGGTATCATGCAGTTTGCGCTTAGGATCTTGCCTGTGCTACTGATGGTATACCTGTGGTACAGAATGCCGCGCGGTGCTTCTACTATCCCGGTGCCACGCCCGTACTTTGTGGGTTTTTTAGGTGATTCTCTGGTAATGCCTTTCTCTGTGATCTGCTCTATGAGCTTTATGGCCCGCTCGGTCAGGTGAAAGCATTCGATTAGTTGCGCTGTATTGTTTAGGAATGGATTGGTGCTGGGCACGGTAAAGCCTGCTTTTTTTGCGGCAGCACGGGCCTTTGG
>CAZUFI010000016.1:2555-5796 GCA_964618745.1 uncultured Thermodesulfobacteriota bacterium
GATTGGTGCTGGGCACGGTAAAGCCTGCTTTTTTTGCGGCAGCACGGGCCTTTGGCAGTAGTCTTCTGTGGTTATTGTTTATACGCGCCAGTGCGCCGACCATAAAGCTGCCCCTCTTAGTACGGGCGTGCTTTGCCGTAGAATGTTCGATTGTGGTCTCGATTATCTTTCTTGAGTAACGCTTGATGGTAAGCGGGCCGCTTAGGCTCGAATACGGCCCGCCGTGGTAGATGGGGTAGCCGCGAGTAGCGCGAAGAGAGATAAATTCCTTCTTAGCTATGGGCTTGGCATTGGAATCTGGGAAATCTGGGATAGAAAAGCCGGTGAAGAGTTCGAGGGCCTGATCAAGCTGGCTGAAGCTTGCTTTAAGGTCTTTTTTTAAGGTCTTGAGTTCTTTGATCTTTGGCAGGTGCGCCATACCGCCAGGGACGATTGCTATAGGGTGGACAAGACGTCCTCCGATGACTCTGCATACCTCGCCTGCTGTCTTTTTTAACGAAAGCCCAACCTTTGCCGTCTCGGGATCAGACTCAAGTAGCGGCAGGAGCGAGCCTTGGCCCAGCAGGTCGGGTAGGACCATAAAGTAGAGGTGCAGGATATGGCTCTGGATAATCTCGCCGCAGAGGGCGAGCTCTCGTAAGAGTCTGGTCTGCCTTGAAATACTAATCCCCATTGCGTCTTCTACGGCCTTGACCGAGGCCGAGGTGTGGCTAACTGCGCAGATTCCGCAGATCCTGGACATTATATGGTGCGCCTCACTGTAGTGGCGCCCCTTTAGCATTACCTCAAAAAACCGTGGGCTCTCTATTATCTCAAGGCGGAGCTCCTCGACGCGCCCTTTTTTAATATTGACGACGATATTGCCGTGGCCCTCGACGCGCGTAAGGCCGTTTACTTTTATGGAGTGGTTTTTATGCATTTTTTATTCTACCTGTTTTGTTTTTTGTTTTTTCATAGCCCTTGTACAGGGTAAGTGTTGCTCGGGCCTCTTTTGCCGTGAGGCCGTGTTCTAAAAGTGTCCTGGTATGTGCCTCTATATTCGGGTTATCCACGTAGCCCCGGCAACCCCAGCAGGTCTCTCCGTAGGTTACGCATATCGCCTGACAACCGCCGCGCGTGACCGGGCCGTTGCAGAGCATTGGGGGCGAGCCGGCTGGCCTTTCTTTTTCAAATACGCAGATATTGCCGGCCATCTTACAGTCGGTACAGACCGGGTGATTCACGACCTTGGGCTTGCGTCCTATCATGAGATCTGTAAGGTTTGTTAGAAGTTCTTCTGCGCTGATCGGGCAGCCGTGCAGGTAGTGGTCTATCTCGATTACTTGATTGACCGGCCTTGCCTTGATCGAACCTTTTAAAAGCCTGTGTTTGTCTGCATCTTTGCCATAGACCAGTTCTCGGGCTTTTTTAATGGAGATCGGTCTTTCTGCGTCTTGTATGCAGTTTATGCCGCCGATAGCGGCGCATGCCCCAAGGGCTATGACGATATCTGCGTTGGCACGAATGTGTTTTATCTTTCTTAGCTCTGTCCTTGTGCTTATGCTGCCCTCGACAAAGGCGATATCGTACTGGTCACTTGTCGGGTCCATAGCTTCCCTGAAGTTAACAATCTTGAGGTGTTTAAGGAGTGTAGGGAAAGTCTCGGCTGCGTTCAGGACTACCAGTTGGCATCCTTCACAGCTGGTAAAGGAGAAGAAGGTAACGCTTGGTCTCTGCGAAGGGATCTTCATATTAGAACTCTAACAGAATAAAGGTGCGTTGTAAACTTTCAGATACCTCTTTAAATACCCCCGAAATTCGGTTATCTTATTAAGGTTGTTTCTGAGTTAATGCGGGGTTATTGAGCAGATGAAATACTATATAATCGGTACGGCAGGCCATGTCGATCACGGTAAGACCGCTCTGATCGGTGCTCTGACCGGGATGGATACCGACCGGCTTGCTGAAGAAAAAAAGCGCGGGCTCTCGATAGAGCTTGGTTTTGCCTACTGTGAAAGTACGGGCGGCGATACCATGGCCTTTATTGATGTCCCGGGCCACGAACGCTTTATTAGAGCTATGCTCTCTGGGGTCAGCAGTATTGATCTGGCCCTTTTCTGCGTGGCAGCAGATGACGGTATCATGCCGCAGAGCCGTGAGCATCTGGATATCCTACATCTGCTGGGGGTAAGTCGAGCGGTCTTTGTTATAACCAAGATAGATCTGGCAACGGCAAAGAGGGTTGCGGCAGTACGTGCTGAGATAGAAGGTCTTATAAAGGGTACGACCCTAGAAGGTGCTTTGATAGTAGAGGTCTCGGTCCATAAGCAGCAAGGCATAGAGGCCCTGAAAGAGGTCTTGGATAAAGAACTGGCAATAGCCCCGGTGCGCCGGAGCGGTGGTCTTTTGAGGTTGCCGGTCGATAGGGTCTTCTCGGTCAAAGGGCACGGGGCCGTCGTAACGGGTACTGTCGTATCAGGGAGTCTTAAGATCGGCGATGAGCTGGCCTTGCTCGGTGGCGGTAAGCCTAGATCCACAAACCTGAGGGTGCGTGGTATTGAGAGCCATAACAAAAAGGTAGAGACCGCTTCGCGCGGACAAAGGGCTGCTGTCAATCTTTCCGGGCTTTCCCATAACGAGATCGCGCGTGGCTCGGTCCTTGTACCAGCCGGGTTTTCCGGCACGGCAGTAACAAAGTTCGACTGTGTTGTTGAGCTTGCTGCAAGTGCCGGGGTGATTATAAAAGACAGGGCTAGACTTAAACTATATCATCAGGCTAGCCAGCGAGACGTTACCTTCCAGATCAAGGGCGGGGTAGATTCTGCCAAACTCGCTGCCGGCTCTGGTAAGGTCGGCAGGTTATACGGAAGGCTGCACCTGACCAGGCCACTTCTGGCACTGAGGGGAGATGCCTTTATCTTAAGAGATCCTGCGCTGCGCCGAACCGTTGGCGGAGGGCGAGTGCTTATGCCGTACCCTTCGCAGTCACTTACCCCTGATCTTAAAGGCCTTGACCTAGCGGCCCTTGCCGGTGGAGATCTAATCCCGCAGATAATCCAGATGGTTCGCAGGAGCGGATATCTTCTGCAACATGTGCAGCTTGCGGCTATCCTTAACCTTGAGCCTCGTGAGCTTTCGGCCCTTATAGAATCCTCGGATGAGATTGGTGTTTTCAAGGATAATATTATTGTCACCGAGGACGCATTGATGGTAGAGAAGGCGGTGCTGGAGGTCGTAGCGACCTATCACATCGGCCATTCTG
>CAZUFI010000016.1:5896-8234 GCA_964618745.1 uncultured Thermodesulfobacteriota bacterium
ATGGTAGAGAAGGCGGTGCTGGAGGTCGTAGCGACCTATCACATCGGCCATTCTGCCGAGACCGGCATGAGGCCAGAGAACTGTAAGAAGGCCGTAGAAGAGGTTATTGGGCACGGCCCGTGGCTTGCGATAGTAGGCGGCCTGCTTGATGACGGTCTTATCTCGGCTATGATAGATAGAGGGCTGCTCAGGCGAAGCGGCCCTTTTGTAGCCTTGCCTGGATATCGCGCCGAGCTTACGGGGTTGGCGAAAGAGCTGGATGCGGCCCTTATGGTCTTTTTCGCGGCAGGTATGAAGAGCGCCGCTATGGCTGATATGAAGGAATTGCCCTTTGATAATAAAGAGATAGACCGTGCTATAGAAGCTATTATAGAGCGAGGTGATGGTGTAAAGCTCAAAGATAAGGTCTATCTGGGGGGCGCAGCCCTTGGTAGGGCCAGAGAGCTTCTGGAGGGCCATATAAAGGCGCATGGCTCTATAAAGGTCGCTGATATGCGGGATTTGCTCGGCTGTGGCAGAAGGCTCGCGATAGAGATTCTGGATTATTTTGATAAGGAGCGGATAACGCTCAGGAAGGGGGATGAAAGGGTCTTCCGGTAGGGGGCGTGGTTTGGGATCGGGGTGATATCGCTGGTTTTTATAGGGATACAGGCCTTGTTTTTTTGGTTTTCTTGGTTTATTATATCAAGAGTTTTAGTTGCTATATATTTAATTACAGGAGAGTTTCTTTGAATCAGGGTAAAAAAGTAAAGCTTACGAGTTACGCCAGTTGCGCTGGCTGAGCAGCCAAGATGGAGGCCGACTCCTTGATGCAGGTTCTGCATCAGCTGCCAAAGATTGAAGATAAAAACCTTATTGTTGGTAACGAGAGTGCCGACGACGCTGCGGTATATCGCTTAAGTGACGATATAGCCGTCGTCTCTACCCTTGATTTTTTTCCTCCGATGGTAGATGACCCTTATGATTTTGGTGTGATAACAGCAGCCAATGCCCTGAGTGATATATACGCGATGGGCGCAAAGCCGAGTTTTGCAACCGCTATGGTCTGCTTTCCAAAGGGACTTGATCTGGATATTCTGGCGACGATTATGAAGGGCAGTATTGATAAGCTGAAAGAGGCCGGCATCGTGATCGCCGGAGGCCATTCGATTGAGGATAAAGAGATTAAATACGGCCTCTCTGTGACAGGTACGGTCGTTCCTGATAAGGTTATTAAGAATAGTTCTGCAAAGGCAGGGGATATTCTTATCCTGACCAAGCCGATAGGGATAGGTGTTATAACGAGTGCGATAAAATCAGGTAAACTCAAGGAAGAGCCGCCGTTGGTCTTTGCGGCTATGAGGGAGCTTAATCGGGCTGCCTCAGAGGCTATGGTAGAGATAGGGGTAAATGCCTGTACTGATGTTACAGGTTTCGGGCTGCTCGGCCACGCCTCGGAGATGGCCGAGGGGGCAGAGCTGACGGTAAGGATCTACTCAAAGAATGTAAGGATCTTTGAAGATGCAGACAAGCTTGTGATGAAGAAAAAAAACAGGCCACGTGCAATTGAGTCCAACAGGGTCTTTTTGGGCGACAGGGTGAGTTTTTCTGAGGATGTAAGTGATGCCATGCGCATGCTTCTCTTTGATCCGCAGACCTCGGGCGGGTTGCTGATTGCCGTAGCCAAAGAAAAGGCCGAGAGGCTTCTGAGCTTGATGTCAACAAAGGGCGTCTCTGGCTTTACGGTCGGAGAGGTCGTCGATAGAAGGGAGTTTGTTGTAGAGGTTTTTTGATTTTTTTCTTCACCTGATTTTCCAGATGCAGCACCTTGTGCTGGCTGGTTAGTACGGAGATTTTATGGAGACTCTAAAATGGCGGATGAGAAAAAAAAGACTGTAGATGTTGTTGATGCTGTTGATGCCGTTGGTAATGGTGAGGACGCTAGGTCGCATGAGGCCGAGGGCTTTGTCGATGGCCAGGATGAGCAGGAAAGGATAGACCTGGAGAAGTCCATCTTTCAGGGCGGTGAGGGCAATAAATGGGTACAGGAGAGGGAGTTCTTCAGGGTCGTCTTCCCTATAGCCGAGGTTCCTATCCTTAAAATAGATGATCGTAGATATGAGGTCGCTGATGCCAGCGAGCGAGGCATAAGGCTTAGAATGCCGGATGACGACGGCCCGTTTAAAGATGATCAGGAGATCAGCGGTAGATTTACCTTTAAGACAGGTGATGTCTGCTATATTAAGGGCAAGGTCTTGAGGGTCTTGCCCTCTGCTGTTGTTTTGTTTCTGACCGAGGGGATTCCCTTCAGGCTCTTAATGAGCGAGCAACGGCGTTTTATCAGTATCTATAAGCATCT
>CAZUFI010000016.1:8334-14195 GCA_964618745.1 uncultured Thermodesulfobacteriota bacterium
ATACTTTCCATTCTTTTCGTATCGGTCTATAACCGCAGCTCCTGCTGCGTCGCCCCAGACATTTACCGTTGTCCTGCATCTGTCTAGCAGCCAGTCTATCGATAGCAGCAGTGCTATACCCTCCAGCGGTAGGCCTGTGGCATTAAGGACGACTACCATTGTAACAAGCCCTGCCTCTGGTATTCCTGCGGCCCCGATTGCCGCAAGCGTTGCCGTTAAGAAGATAATAATCAGCATCGTCATATCCATCGGTACGCCGTAGACCTGAGCGATAAATATAACTGCGACGGCCTCGTAAAGGGCCGTGCCGTCCATATTTATGGTCGCACCAATCGGGAGAACAAAAGACGCCGAACGCCTTGAGACCCCCCCGCGTTTTTCAACGCACTCGATGGTCGTTGGCAGTGTCGCCGAAGAGCTTGCCGTAGAAAATGCCGTTAAGAGTGCCGGAGCCAGGTTTTTTAGATAGCGCAGCGGGTTTTTCTTTGCAAAGATAAATAAAATAAGCGGTATTACGATGACGGCATGAATACCCAGTGCCGCTACTACGGTGATAGAGTACCATGCAAGCCTAGATAGCTCGACCCAGACGGCGGCTCCGCCGCCGACCTCGGCGAGTCTTGAGACGATCAGGCCAAAGACACCGATAGGAAGCAGCAGTAAGACCCAGTGGACCATCTTAAGGATTACTTCATTTAGCCCTACGATAAACTCTACGACGACGCGCCCTCTTTCACCGACGGTCGTAAGGGCTGCGCCAAAGATAAGGCTAAAGGTTATGACCCCCAGCACATTCATCTCGCCCATGGCCGCGATTATGTTCTTGGGGAATGCCCCTTGCCCGAGGCTCTCGGTATTTACAAAGACCCGTAGTATGGTATCGAGGATGCCTACGGCCTCTTTGCCACGTACCTTACTGGCGATAGTCGAGGACTCTTCCATCCCTGTGCCCGGCCCTATAATGTTGACAAGGGCTATTCCGATAAAGACGGCTATGGCTGTGGTGATCAGGTAGTATGTAATCGTGCGCAGCCCTGTGCGCCCTACGTGCCTGATATCGCCAAGTGAGAGGATGCCCGTCATTATACTTACCGCAACGAGCGGGATGACTAGCATATTCAAGAGGTTTAGAAAGAGCTTGCCCGAGAACTTTATAATACTGTAGGCCGAGTACCAGCCCGAGTGCGGCTCGTAAGCCTTGCGAGCCTCGACCTCTGTTGCTTTGTGTTTATCAAAGGTCGTGCGGGCCTCCTCGACCCGGGCCTCTGCGATGGTAAGTTCTATCTCTGACTCTGCGAGGATGGCCTCGTCAAAGCCTGCCTTGATGAGCGTCTCCTGCTGGAGTCTTTCTTTTTCGTAGTTTAGTTTTGCAGGGGCTAGTACCTCGTAGTCAAAGCTTCGTCGCTCTGCCGCAGCGGTGGCAACGGCCTTGTGCGCACGGGTAGCGTCGTGCATGGCCGCGCCCCGCATTGTGCCCAGCAGTGTGCCGAGCACGAGGGCGACCAGAAGCCCCATAAGTATAAAATGTCTGCCTTTCTTTCCCATGTCGCCTTGTGTTGATTATAGAATAAAGTAAAGTATAACCGGTATTGTTATGATGCTGATAATAGTACTTATAGCCACGGTGCCGGCGACTTCTTCGCTCTGTACATTATAGCGGTAGCTCATGACGAATGTTATCATGGCTGAGGGCATAGCGGAAGTAAGTATTATTATCTGGCGTGGCAGCCCTTCGATGCCAAGCAGAGTGACCAGTATGTAGGCTATTAATAGGCCGCCTCCTATACGTATAATTGAGGCGGCGACCGAGTCCCGCAGGTGCGTTATCTTTGTATTGCGCAGCTGATAACCAAGGCTTATCTGCATAAGCGGTATGGTCGCAATGCCTAGCATCTCCATTGTTGTCATAAAGACCGTTGGCAGCTCAATGCCGGTGAAGTTAAGGCCAAGCCCCAGCACTGTTGCGTATATCAGAGGGAGCTTGAAGACCTCGGTAAGCCCTCCCTTGCCCTTTGCAATATAGATGCCGAGCGTATAGACCAGTATGCTGATGGCGACGTAGTAGAGAACGGTTATGGCAAGCCCTTCCGCGCCGAATGCAAGCAGTGCTATAGGGAAGGGGATATTGGCGCAGTTCATGAACATCGTAGTAAGGTAGATGCCACGCCCGTCGCGTTTGCCCGTTACCTTCAGATATATGAAGGCCAGAAGCCCTGTGCCAAGCACTACGCCACAGGCCGTGATGGTAATGAGAAATAGCTCGCCAGGGATTATCTGCGTCTCTGTTAGCGAGGTTATGACTAGTGCCGGAATGGTCAGGTATAGAAGGATATCAACGAGCGGCTTGAGGCTGATCTTCTTGAAGCAGGCAAAGATATAGCCCAGGCCTATTATCGCAAAGACCGGGGCTACAACTGTTAGGACCTTTATAAGTACCTGCATAACGTCCTTTGATATATTATCTTAAGGGGTGAGTTCCTTGGTTTTTATTTATTGGCGATCTCCATGAGGGTCTCGTCAGGGTTTACGTCATCGCCGACCTTGACCAGTATGCGCTCTACAGTGCCGCTTACAGGTGAATGTACTTCGTTCTCCATCTTCATGGCCTCGACCGTTAGGACTGTATCTCCTTCGCTTACTTCGTCGCCGACAGAGACCTTCAGTGATGTGACCTTGCCGGGGACAGGTGTTATGACGTCGCCTTCTTTAGAGGGCTGATGACGGATGGAGTGCGGAATGCTCTCGCCCTCGATAACGCCTGCTGTAGTAGGGATGACCTCGGTCAGGGACTCGACCAGGACCTCTTCCAGACGGTTGTCGATCTTGATAAAGAACGGGCGTTTGCCCTCGCTCTTGTGTCCGGCCCCTGCTATCTTTACCCTGTAGGTCTCGCCGTGAACGGTAATGTTAAACTCACTCGGTGCCAGGTGGCGTGACTGGCCTGAGCCGTTGCCATTGTCATCCGAGTCTACCTCAAGAGGCTCTGGCGTGAGCGTGCCTTTATCGCGTTGTTCAAAGAACTCGGCGGCAACGGCAGGGAAGAGCGTGTAGCTTAGGATATCTTCCATGGACTCGGTCTTGCCTTTGAGCTCTTTGATTACCTTCTTAAGCTCTGGTTCGAGAAGGTCTGCCGGTCTACACGTAATGGGCTTTTCTTTTCCTATCGCAAGTTTCTTGGCCTTAGCGTCGATCTTGCCCGGGGCCTGGCCGTAGAGTCCTTTAAAGTAATTGCGGGTCTCGCTGGTGATAACCTTATAGCGTTCGCCGGAGAGGACGTTCAGTGTTGCCTGAGTGCCGACGATCTGGCTGCTTGGAGTAACCAGCGGCGGATATCCCATGTCTTTCCTGACCTTTGGGAGTTCGTCAAATACCTCGTCCATCCGATCCAGTGCGTTCTGCTCGCTTAATTGTTGGGCTAGATTTGATATCATCCCGCCCGGCACCTGAGCTACCAGAGTCTTCGGGTTGATCCCTGTAAATGCGCTCTCAAATCGTGCGTACTTCTTTCTTATCTCTCTCATGCGCGCGGCTATCTCATCGAGCAGCGAGAGGTCAAGTCCTGTATCATAGGGCGTACCTTGCAGGGCCGCTACAAGGCTCTCGGTCGGCGGCTGGGCCGAGCCCGAGCTGATCGAGGAGATAGCCGTATCAACGATATCAGCACCAGCCTCGATTGCCTTCAGGTAGCTCATCGAGGCAAGGCCCGCTGAGTCGTGAGAGTGAACGTGGATTGGCAGCCCTACTTTATCTTTGAGTTTTGTTACCAGATCAAAGGCGTTTTGCGGGGTCAGTAGCCCTGCCATATCCTTTACGCAGATAATATCTGAGCCAAGGTCGGCAAGCTCCATCGCCATATCCACAAAACCCTCGTGGGTGTGGACCGGGCTTACCGTATAGCAGATAGTACCTTCAACGGTCTTTTTGGCCTTTTTGGCGGCCTTTATCGCGACCTTGAGGTTTCTTATATCGTTTAGGGCATCAAAGATCCTGAAGACATCCATGCCGTTCTCAGCGGACTTTTCAACAAAGGCCTTTACTACGTCATCGGCGTAGTGACGGTAGCCGACAAGGTTCTGGCCCCTTAGCAACATCTGTAGGCGCGTATTAGGAAGGGCCTTGCGAAGAGTGCGTAGCCTTTCCCATGGGTCTTCTTTCAGAAAGCGCAGGCACGAGTCAAATGTCGCTCCGCCCCATACCTCAAGACTCCAGTAGCCGACCTTATCGAGTAACTCGGTTACCTCCAGCATGTCCTCGGTCCTCATGCGTGTGGCGAGGATAGACTGGTGCGCGTCCCGAAGTATAGTATCGGTTATCTGAGCACCTGTGCGCTTAAGCTTCTTGGCTGGTTTGCACTGTGCAGGTTTTTTATTGTCTTTTGTCTTTTCAACTTTTTTAGTACTCAAATTTATATCCTCCGTCAGTACAGGACTGGTGGTTTCTAGAATCCATAGTCAGCGGCGATGGCCGCTGATATCGCCGCTATTATATCGGCCTGCTCTCCAAACTCATAGTACTTGAGAAGCTCCGGCTTGCGGTCTATATAGCTGGTATCAAAGTTGCCGTCTTTAAACTCGCTCTCATTCATTATATTGCTAAGGTACGGGATCGTTGTCTTTACTCCGCGTATTACAAACTCATCGAGAGAGCGGCGCATACGGTTGACCGTCTCGCTCCATGTCGAGCCGGTGACGATAAGCTTGACGATCAGAGAATCGTAGTAAGGGGATATCGTAAAGTCTCGGTATATTGTGCCGTCGATGCGCACGCCGATGCCGCCCGGAGAATAATACGATGTGACCTTGCCGGAGCAGGGCGCAAAGCTGTTTTTAGGGTCTTCGGCATTTATCCTGCACTGCATTGCGAATCCGAAGATACGTACATCTTCCTGGTCGATACCGAGCGGCAGGCCGTAGGCGATCTCTATCTGCTTGCGAACCAGATCAATGCCGGTTACCTCTTCGGTAACCGGGTGCTCGACCTGGATGCGAGTATTCATCTCAAGGAAGTAGTAGTTCTTGTCTTTATCCATCAGGAACTCGACGGTCCCGGCATTTGTGTAGTCAACGGCCTTTGCAGCGGCAATGGCCACAGCCCCCATCTCGGCGCGTAGCTTGTCGTCCAAGATAAGCGAAGGTGCTATCTCAATTAGTTTCTGATGACGACGCTGAATAGAACAGTCGCGTTCACCTAAGTGTATGGTCTTGCCGCTATTGTCGGCGAGTATCTGGAACTCGATGTGGCGTGGCCTTTCAATATACTTTTCAAGGAAGACCTCGCTCTCACCAAAGGCTGCTTTTGTCTCGGTCCTTGCGCTCTCAAAGGCGTTTTCGAGTTCACCTGCATTTAGCGCAACACGAAGCCCTCTGCCGCCGCCGCCGCCCGAGGCCTTTACCATAACGGGATAACCCATCTCTTTGGCGGTTTTTTTGGCATCTTTCAGGCTATCGACCGGGCCATCAGAGCCGGGAAGTACAGGTATGCCTGCCTCTATCATCTTTGCGCGTGCCGTGATCTTATTACCCATATCCGAGATGGCCTTGCTTGAAGGGCCTATAAAGGTAATGCCGCGTCTTTCGCAGATCTTGGCGAACTTGGCATTCTCTGAGAGAAAGCCGTAGCCTGGATGGATGGCATCGACACCGATTTTTTTAGCCAGATCTACTATGCGGTACGGATTCAGGTATCCTTCCAGAGCACCCGGGCCGACCAGATAGGACTCATCGGCCTTTTTGACAAAGAGAGCTGTAGCGTCTTGCTCAGAGAATATAGCAACGGTACGGATATTGAGCTCTTTGCAGGCCCTGATTATGCGAGAGGCTATTTCGCCTCTGTTTGCTACCAGTATTTTCTTAAACATATTT
>CAZUFI010000016.1:14295-19028 GCA_964618745.1 uncultured Thermodesulfobacteriota bacterium
TTTAGTCTTTTTATTGTCCGCTCTTTCCCCATCGCTGTTATTGTCTCAAAGATGCCGGGGCTTATCTTGGTCCCTGTCAGGGCTACGCGTACGGGCTGGGCGAGCTTGCCAAGCTTTAGTTCGCATTCCTCAAGGACCGAGTTAAAGACCGTCTCGACGGCCTCTAGGGTGAAGTCTTCCAGAGCCTCCAGCCGCTCGGTAAGCATGGTAAATGGCGTGAGCTTTTCCGGGGTCAGGAACTTCTTCTTTGCCTTTTCGTCGTATGTTACCTCGTCGGTAAAGTAGAAGAGTGCATCGTTGGCCATCATAGCCATGGTCTGGGCCTTTTCCTGACCGGTCTGCATAATCGTCGAGACCCGCTCGTCACTGGTGGCATCTATGCCAAGCTCTTTCAGATGCTTTAGGAATAATGGCTTAAGGTCTTCTATGGCTGCTTCTTTTATATAGTGGTGGTTGAGCCAGATAAGTTTTTCCGGGTTAAATACACCGGCTGATTTGCCAACGCTTTTGAGTGTAAACTTCTCGACAAGCTCGGCCATTGAAAAGATCTCTTGATCTCCGCAGGACCAGCCAAGGCGGGCCAGATAATTTATAACGGCCTCTGGCAGATACCCCATATCACGGTAGGCCGTAACCGAGGTCGCTCCGTGCCTTTTACTGAGCCTGCTCTTATCAGAGCCGAGAATCATCGGTAGGTGTGCGAACTCAGGGACTGGATATCCAAGGGCCTGGTAGAGCAGAATCTGCTTGGGTGTGTTGTTTATATGGTCGTCGCCACGGATTATATGCGTTATCTTTTGCGTTGCGTCGTCTACGACGACGCAGAGGTTGTAGGTAGTCGTGCCGTCGCTCCTGAGTATAACGAGGTCTTCTATCTCCTCGTGCTCGATGCTGATCGAGCCTTTGATCAGGTCTTTGAAGGTTGTCTTGCCCTCGGGCACTTTAAATCTTACCGCATAGGGCTTATCCGGGCCATCGGTTATGGCCTTGCAGCGCTTGTCATAACGAGGAGGGCGACCTGCCTTAAGTGCTGCTTCGCGTCTTTCTTGCAGTTCGTCAGGCGTACACCAGCAGCGATAGGCAAGGCCTTTTTCTATTAGTTTTTCTGCGTGTTCTTTATAGATATCAAAGCGTTTGCTCTGGTATATGGGTTCTTCGTCGTGGTCAAGGCCAAGCCACTGCATACCGTCCATTATTGCGTCAATGCTTTCTTCGCTCGATCTGGCGCGGTCGGTGTCTTCGATCCTGAGGACGAACTCACCGCCGTTATGGCGAGCGAATAGGTAGTTAAAGAGGGCGGTCCTGACCCCTCCTATATGTAGAAAACCAGTGGGGCTGGGTGCAAAGCGTGTGCGTACAGTCATTATTGGGGGATACTCCTTATGGTATTATTTTGCGGTCCGTCCGTGAGGGGGGCTGTAAAGTCCTGCACGGGACCTAAGGCATAAAGCAATAATTACCTTATCATAATACCTGCGTATCCTACAACCTGTTCAGTATCGTGGCTGACCTCGCCAGAGGTCGAGTAGCCGGTAAGGACCGAGCTCTTTGCGCCGAGCTCTTTTGCGGCGATCATCCCTATAGCCATCGGTGTTACGCCGCACATTGAGATGCCGCGCTTTTTGCAGAGCTCAATCAATGCCGCGCTATCCAGATGCAGGCAAAGGGCAATGGCCATCTGGTCTTTTTCTCTGGTGACGCGGTCACTTTCGTAGTGGTTCATATCGCTGCTTATAACAATAAGTACTTCTTTGCCAAAGTCCTTGATGGCACGGGCCAGTGCCTTGCCAAGCTCTTTGCATTCTTCTATATCGCAGGTGCTGATGGTGATGGGAACGATGGACGCGGTAGGGTTCAAGAGCTGGATAAATGGTAGCTGAACCTCAAGGGAGTGTTCGCTGCTGTGTGCCAGTTCGTCAAAGGTAAAGAGCGGGCTTGCGTCTTCTATTAATGCCGCTAGTGACTGGTCTATAGTTGTCTTGCCCAGAGGGCTTTGCCACGCGTCTACGCTGGATATAGCTGCGGGCGCGCCTTGCCCTGTGTGGTTTGGGCCGATAAGAACGATGGTCTCGGGGATCTTTACCGCAGAATACGCAGTGCCAGCGACAGTGCCTGAGTATACGTATCCGGCATGCGGGGCCATAAGGGCAAGAGCCGCAGGCGCATCCGAGCCGGCCTTTGATGAAGAAGAAACGCCGCGCAGGTACTCAGTGACCAGGCCTGAAAGTTTGTCTGGATCTGCCGGATAGAACTGACCGGCGACATAGGCTTTTCTAGTTGACATTGTATTTTCCACTCTTCCCGTTGTACAATACCGGCTGTTGTGGTATTCAGATATAAACGGGTAATCATCCCGTCTGTCTTATATAGTTGTTTTGTTCTTTAGATCTTCTAATACTACGTAGTACTATTTAAATATCAAAATAATGATAGAACAGAAAGTTTAGCAGATACGTCCCTTTGTGTCTAGTTTTTATGTATACATATCTGCAGTATTTGGTATAAAAAAGGAGCGAAAGGTACTATGAATTCCGAGCTTATTATCTTTGATCTTGATGGGACTTTGATCGACTCAAGCGATGATATCGCTGTTGCGGCAAATAAGATGCTACTCGAACTCGGCCTGCCACAGATGAGCGAGGAAGATATAAAGGCACGAATAGGCTGGGGAGTGCGCTTTCTTCTGGAAAGACTTCTTCCGCCTTATCGGGCTAACGCCCGGGAGGATGTTATAAGGGATTTTGAGAATCTTTTGACCCGGGCGCGTAAGATCTTTCTTGGCTATTACCGTGAAAACCTTACGGTAAAGACCAGGCCTTACCCCGGTGCAGTCGAGACCCTTGATTACCTGAGCGGTCTTGATAAAAAGATGGCTATAGTTACCAATAAACCTATAGGCTTTACTGAGATTATTTTAAGGGAACTCGCCCTTGACAAATACTTTTCGGTCGTTCTGGGTGGGGACTCTCTTAAAAATAGGAAGCCGCATCCAGACCCTCTCTTTGAGGTAATGGAGAGGGTCAAGGTAGAGGCAGAGGCCTCTGTCATGGTCGGCGATAGCTCTATAGACTGTGAGGCCGCTCTTGGCGCAGAGGTCAGTGTCATAGGTGCGGCCTATGGTTTTAGAGGTAGAGAAGGGCTCGACGGGCAGGGTTGTATCCATATTATCGATTCTATCTCTGAGTTGCAGGCTATTATACTATAGCCATTCGGTCATCATAAAAAAGGTTATGAAAAAACAGTGCTTTATTTAGTAAATTAATGGTTGCAGAGCAAGAGTGTTTTGTGTTTATATTTACATCTGTTTGAAAAATTCTAGGGCTCTGAAAACTCCTTTTACGGAGTATGTAGGGTATAGTGTATCAATGAGTCTATCATAAGCTGAGGAGGTACAGATGGGAGAGACAAAGAAGTGGGCTTGCAGCGACTGTAGTTATATCTTTGAGGGGCCTGAGCCGCCGGATTTTTGTCCTTTATGTGGCGCACCGCGTGAGGCCTTTACAGAGGTTGCCTCCTAGTCTTTCAGGAGCCATCTATTTTAGTGATAAACCACGACGATAGTCTTTATAATAGGGTTGTTGGCAGGATAACCACGGACGGACCAATCTCTTTTGCCTGTTTTATGGAGATGGCCTTGTATGAACCGGAGCTTGGTTATTACGTCTCGGGTAAAGAAAAGTGGGGTAAAGAAGGCGACTATATAACCACACTTGACCTGAGCCCTGTCTTTGCGCGTACTGTGGCTCGTCAGCTCCTTGAAATCTGGCAACTCTTGGGTCTGCCCGAGCAGTTCCATATCGTAGAGGCCGGGGCCGGCAGAGGCTGGTTGACCAAAGAAGTACTAAGAGCCCTTAAAGACCTAGCCCCGTCAATCATCGGTGCTTTACAGGTGCATCTGGTTGAAAAGAACACTAATTATCACTCGCAGTGGGAGCTATGGAAGGAGGAAGGTCTCTGCTTTGATACGCTTCGGTGGCATGCGGATATCGCTGATATTAACGGCCCTCTTAAAGGGGTTATCTACTCGAACGAGCTCTTTGACGCAATGCCGTTTCACCGCATTGTCAGGCGCGGCGCGGAACTAAAAGAGATCTACACGGGGCTTACGTCAGAGGGCGCGGGCTTTATTGATATAGAAGGCGAGCTCTCGACCCCGGCTTTATCCAAATACTTTGACGGTTTAGATGTCGAGCTTGCAGAAGGGCAGAGCACAGAGGTTAACCTGAATCTGGCCGAGTGGATAAAGACGGCGGCTGGTAAGCTCGACGATGGTTTTATAATAACAGTTGATTACGGTATGCCGGCCTGGCGGCTATACGAGAAGGGTCGCAGCGGTACCCTTATGTGCCACTATCGCCATACCCTAAATGACGACCCTTATCAGAACCTGGGTCGCCAAGATATTACGGCCCATCTGGACTTTACAAGCCTTATGAAGGCCGGTGAGAGGGTGGGGCTAGAGACCCTTGGCTATACGACGCAGCGTTGCTTTATGATGGGGCTGGATGTGGTAGAGGACTTGATCGAGTTTAAAGAGGATATTGCAGAAAATAGTGCGGCTATATGCTATAATCAAGGTATCAAGGAACTTATTATGCCCGGCGGTATCGGCGATACCATGAAGGTTTTAGTACAATACAAACCACCTGCGGTGGAGCAAAGCACCTACGGTGCAAAAGACAAACCACCTGCGTCACCTGCGGTGAGGCAAAGCACCTGCGGTGCAAAAGACA
>CAZUFI010000017.1:0-3869 GCA_964618745.1 uncultured Thermodesulfobacteriota bacterium
GCATTCGTTGTTATCTCAGTGCCGTCCTTTCTCTTCATAGTAGTCTCAAAATCCTGGATAAAACCAACCCTTTCTATCTCAGCCTCAAATGCATAGAGATTATCAGGGCGTACGTATATATCAGAGGCAAAGTCCAGTGCCATCATCTCTTGACGTGATGCGTAACCAAAGAGCTCTACACCGGCGGGATTAATATCCAGGAAACGACCCTCTGCGGAACGCTCAAAGACGGCATCTTTTAGTTCTTCAAAAAGGGTACGGTATCTTGATTCGGATTCTACAAAGCTTTGCTCAACGGCCTTTCTTGCGGTTATATCTTCTTTTACCGCGATAAAATGAGTTGTATTACCGTAGTCATCGGTAATCGGTGATATGGTTGCGTTCTCCCAGTAATAATCACCGTTCTTCTTCTTGTTATGGAACTCACCGTGCCACGTATTACCGGCGAGTATTGTATCCCAAAGCTCTCGATAAAACTCTTCGGGTTGTTCACCTGAGTTAAGGATACTGGGGGTTCGCCCTACTGCTTCGTGAGATGAATAACCGGTAAGCTCGGTGAACTTGGGGTTGACGTACTCAATAACCCCTTTAGGGTCGGTTATCAATACGGTCGCCGGGCTCTGCTCTACTGCCAACGATAGCTTTCTAAGGTCTTCTAGTGTGCGCCTATGGGCTACGCGTTTGCGGGCTTCTCGCAGCTCACGCTCAATCGCTGAGTTAAGGCGACTAAGGTTGCCCTTCATAATATAATCGCTGGCATGAGCCCTCATAACCTCGATTATCTTTTCCTCATCGACAGCACCAGAGACGACGATAAATGGCAGGTCTAACTTCATACCCCCCAAAAGTGCCAGAGCCGCAAGACCACTGAAGCTTGGCATCTCAAAGTCAGAGATGACAATATCCCACTTCTCTTGCTCCAGTGCGTGAGACATATCCTTGAAGTTATCTACACACCTGTAAACCGGCTCATAGCCACCACGTTTAAGCTCGCGCAAAATAAGATGAAGATCATCTTCCGAATCCTCGACAATCAAGACCCTGAGAAGTCCTCTCAGACTTTTTTCAGATTTACAGTTATCTCTTGATTCGCGACTGCGTAACATTGTCCCCCCTTCGCAACAACCAAAGACCGAAGTTCTATCTAAAACTACTACCTACTCGAGATATGTTTGGCTCAAGCTGCTTTTTAATAATACCGTCAGACAATACAAAGCCACAGAAGTTGCACTTAACATATTTACTAAACTTCCTGACGAAAAAGGCCCTTCTACATTTTGGACATAATCTTAGTTCCATAAATAAGATCCTCCCCCACTCAAAAGACTTACCGCATTATCAATATCGTTCTTATTAAACAAAAATTAGGGTCGCCAGAAGCTTTCCAGCTCAGGGGTGGTAATCACATTAGGAACTTCCGGCAACCCATCCATTTAGAAACTATAGCAACACGGCCTTAGTCCCCTATATTTCCTTAAAAACAATTCTTCTGCTCCCCTTACCTTAGATTAAAGGCATAACTTAAATACCCACTACTGCTTGCTACTACTACCATTAAAAAACATTAAAGACTGCTGTACTACCTGGTAGATATCCTTTATCTCAAAGTATGGTTGGGTTGCCGGGAGCTTTCCGGCTCAGATGTTGTAATCACGTTGAGATTCTCCGACAACCCGTCCACAAGAGTCTATAGCAACGCTGCTTTAGTACCCTTCATAACCTTATTTGATACAAGCTTAAGTGCCCTGCTGTCTCCTTCATTACCACTACCAGATTCGCCTTCGCCGCTCTCTTTATTATTTTTCTTGTCGTTAAACTCAGCAACACCACTGCCACCGGCCTGCGGCAACCTGAAGGCCGAGACCAGTACGTCAAGGTCTTTAGAGAGGAGCGCGAGTTCATCGGTTGACCTGACGACCTCTTGTATGGAGTATATTGTCGAGATAGACACCTCTGTGATAGACTCCATATTTATATTAATCTCACCTGTGGTAGCGCTCTGCTCCTCGGTAGCCGTTGCGATCTGGCTGATCATATCCGATACGTTTTGGATTCCTTGATCTATCTGCTCCAAGGCATCACCGGCCTCGTTGGCCAGCTTAACGCCATTTTCCACCTTCGCAGTACCCTCATCCATTGCCTTTACGGCTATACTCGTATCACTCTGGATAGTACTAATCATCAAGCTTATCTCTTTGGTCGCTAAACCTGTCCTCTCAGCAAGTTTTCTTACCTCATCGGCGACAACGGCAAAGCCCCGGCCTTGCTCTCCGGCTCGTGCCGCCTCGATGGCAGCGTTGAGAGCCAGCAGATTGGTCTGGTCGGCTATGTCATTGATAACCGATACGATAGTGCCTATCTCCTCACTGCTCTTCCCAAGCTTTGCGACCATATCGGCTGTGACCGATGTAGACTCAGAGACCTCTTTCATGGCGATTATCGCCTCTCTTACGACATCTCCTCCATTGCTTGCTATATCCCTTGCACTCAGCGCCGATTCCGCTACGTTATGAGAACTTCTAGCGACCTCCAGCACGGTAGCACCCATCTGCTCCATAGCAGTGGCAACATTCGTGGTCTGCTCATTCTGCTTATTAGCACCTATCTCCATACTGGTTGAAGAGACATTTAACTGCTCAGAGGCCACGGCCAAGTGCTTGGAAGAATCCGACATCTTCCCTATTACCGTTGACATCCTGTCTGCCATCTCATCTACACTTCTGCCAAGCTCAGAGACCTCGTCATTAAGCTGCTTACCAAGGAAGGCCACCTTAACATCGGCCCTTGTGGTAAGATCCCCCTTGGCATAACTATTAACAACATCCTTTATCCTTATAATTGGCCTTAAGATCATCGCTACAGAAGACCACATAAAAAATGCGGCTATCAGTGCCGAGAGGACAACAGATACGCTAACAATCTTCATTCCGTTCATCGCAGAGACCTGCGCCTTATGTATAAACATCTTGGTCAGTTCATCGGCGATCTTAACGACTGCGGGTGTGTGGTTAGAGCCTAGATCCTTGACAATGCCATGGTAAACCCTTGCGGCAGCAGTTCCCTCATAGATATAGGCCTTCCTTATCTTCCAATAAGACTCGACTTGCGCGACAGCTCTGCGAAAATCCTGCCCCTTGGCCCCCGAACCCAGTGCAAGTGCCTTAAGGTCACCAAGAGTACCCTCAAAGCCCTTAACGGTTTTATCTATATCCGCCTCTATCTCGCTTTTATCGCCGTAGGTAACAAAGGCCCGTGAGAAAAGATAACTCAGCTTGACAGTGCGCATCCTCTGAAGCCCTGCGACATTTACAGACTGCATGACTTTATCAGAGCCAGTGGCCTGCATACTGGATATCATAGTATTAAATTTAGCGACCATAGGGAATGTAGAGTCCTCTACATTTTTTCTAAGATTAACAAGCCTAACGCCCTCGGTCAGACCATCGTCCAGGGCCGAGCGCATACTCTCCCAACGCGCCTCCACAGCCGTGAGCTTGGTTAGCAGCTCAGCATCGGTTATGGCAGGCACCTTTTCAGAGCCTGTGCGAAGTGTAGCAATGACGACGTTATAGGCTAACTTCTGTTGATTAAACTGCTCAGCCAAGGCCTCTTCGCCGGTTACGATATGGCGGTTAAGTACCTCGACCACAGAGACTGCTCTCTTTCTCAGAGAACCTGCGACATCCTCCTGGACGTACTTGTCTCCCATCCCACTAAGTATGACGTAAAGTATTGGTAACTGAATCACGAAGAGTACTACCAGAATCAGGTAACTACCAACAAACCGGGCTTTTAGTGATTGCAACGACATCTCAGAACCTCCTGAAATTTAAAGGCCACTATATGCTTTAAAGTTCAATCAAAGCTTC
>CAZUFI010000017.1:3969-18877 GCA_964618745.1 uncultured Thermodesulfobacteriota bacterium
AGAAAGAAATAGTTTAACAGCAATTTCTTTATTGGTATATCCTTCTGCGATGAGTTTGAGGACCTCTTTTTCTCTCAAAGTAAGGGCCTCGGAGCTATCCAGGGCCTGTTCTCCACGAATAATACCAACAAAGTCACTCATAATCTGATCCGAGAGCGGCGAACTTATATAAATTTGACCGCGGGCGACCCTATCGACGGCCAGCAGAATCTCACCAGAGTCACCGCCCTTCAGTATATAGGCCTTTGCCCCAACTCTCATTGCATCAACGGCATACTGCAACTCCTGATGCATGGAAAAAACAATTACTTTTATCCCTGGATAATCCTTAACGATCCGCTCGGTAACGAGCAGTCCATCAAGCTCTGGCATAGTAATATCTATTATGACGATATCAGGATGATGCTGACCAATACCCGCCAGGGCCGCAAGACCATCACCGGCCTCACCCACTACCTCATACTTCGCACTGCCGGAGAAAAGGCCTTTAACACCGCTCCTGACAATGGAGTGGTCATCTGCGATAAATACCTTTAACTTGTTCATTTTTCAAACTCCTTGAGTTGAAAAGATTAGATTACAAGCAGAGCACACCAAACAAGCCCCTATGGCATTGGAAACTCCGCCACGATATTGGTGCCTAAACCAACCTTCGAGGTAATAGTCAGTGTCCCGCCCATCGCCTTAATTCTCTCTCGCATAAGCCTGATCCCGATACTTGCGCCTCTGTTTTTACCCTCCTCACTTTCATCAAAATCCCGATCACTTATGCCAACACCATCGTCCTGCACAGAGATGCAAAAAATACCATCCTTAAGGCTACAGCGGACCTTGACCAGATTTGCAGAAGAATGCTTTACGACGTTTTGCAGACACTCTTGAAGTATCTTATAAATATGCTGCTTATACTCATCAGAGAGTTCTTCTACGATATCGCAGGCATCTAGATCGACATCAATACCCGCCGGAGAGAGAACATTACCGGCGTACCACATAAGCGCACCGACCAACCCCTTGCTCCTCATAAGACGCTCGCCATAAGGGCTTACAGGGTAAAGATCTTTGCACATCTTACGTATTGAATCGATGGTCTCCTGCAAGAGTTCCCCTGCCTCTTGCAGTGTTGTCAATGCCGAAGAGGCCTTACCTTTTAAAGACGCCTCTGACATATATGATGACAAGGCCATATTAATAGCCACAAGATTCTGACCTATATCGTCATGCAAAAGACCGGCAAAACGTTTACGTGCCTTCTCCTCTACCTTTGTTATCTCCAGGGTCAATTCGTGAAGATCATAGTTAAGGGTATCGAGTTCTTCACTCTTAGATTTAAGCTCGGCCTCGGCCTCTTTACGTGCGGTAACATCTTCTTTAACAGAGAGGTAGCCCTGCGCTTCTCCGCTCTCATCAAAGATCGGGGCTATAGTGGCATCCTCCCAGTACAGCACGCCGTTTTTCTTCTTGTTATGAAACTCGCCGTGCCAGACCTTGCCGCCAGTCACAGTTCGCCATAGCTCTGCGTAATGCTCAGAAGGCATTGTGCCTGCGTTAAGGATGCTGGGCTTCTCGCCTATCACCTCTATATATGT
Source organism: uncultured Thermodesulfobacteriota bacterium (assembly GCA_964618745.1). GTDB lineage: Bacteria > Desulfobacterota > GWC2-55-46 > GWC2-55-46 > DRQE01 > JAJRSM01. Next base: position 5,559 of record CAZUFI010000017.1, read on the forward strand.
ATAGCCGGTAAGCTCGGTGAACTTCGGATTGACATACTCTATCCTTCCGTCCAGATCTGTCATGACAACAGAGACAGGGCTCTGACGCACGGCCTGCGAGAGTTTTCTGATCTCCTTTTCAACTCGTCTTCGCTCCTGACGTCCACGAAACTCGCGCATCTCACGCTCTATAGCAGGAACGAGGCGAGCCAGGTTATCCTTCATTAAATAGTCATTGGCTCCGGCACGCATTGCCTGAACAGCCGTCTCCTCGCCAATAGCACCGGAGACAATAATAAAGGGCAGGTCATAACCGCCATCTTTCATTAGTTCAAGCGCACCTATTCCGCTAAAACTCGGCATAGAAAAATCAGAGACAACAACGTCCCACATAGCTGATTCAAGAGCGTCCTTCATTTCCGCGCGAGTCTCAACACGTCTGAGTTCAGGCTCGTAGCCACCACGCCTTAAACACAGGAGTAAAAGATCCGCATCATCACGACTATCTTCAACAAGCAGTATGCGTAGGAATTTTTTCATAAAGCCTCTTAAATATCTATAGAAAGTACGACAGGACTACAACCCGGCTAGGATAAGCAAAGCCGCTTAAAGCGTAAAGTAAAAAGCAGCACCCACCTCGAACTCGGCCTCGGCCCAAATACGCCCGCCATGGCGATGCACAATACGCTGAACAGTTGCAAGCCCAATACCTGTCCCTTCAAATTCATCGACAGAGTGAAGCCTTTGAAAGGCACCAAATAATTTTCCAGCATATTCCATATCAAAGCCAGCCCCATTGTCTTTAATGTAAAAGACCCGCTCATCATCTATTATCTTCCGGCCTAACTCGATCTTTGCATCTTTCTTCTTACTTGTAAACTTCCATGCATTTCCTAGGAGATTTTCAAGAACTACCCGCACCAGGTGGGAATCAGCACCTTCGGCAACGAGCCCCTGCTCGATCACGACCTCAACGCTACGTTCGGGCACGGTTTTTCTCAAGTAAGCCACCACGCTCTGTGCCTGAGATGAAATATCAACTCTCTCCCTTCTAAGCTCGCCACGCGTTACTCTGGAGAGCGATAGCAGGTCGTTTATCAGCTCCCCCATATGATGAGTCGCAGTACGAATACGCCTGAGATAATCCTGAGCATCCTTGTCCAAGCTCTCTCCGTAGTCCTCTGAGAGGGCTTGGCTGAAGCCGTCTATACCCCTGAGCGGTGCTCTGAGGTCATGAGAGACTGAATAGGCAAAGGCCTCCAGTTCCTTATTAACAACTGAAAGCTCAGAGGTTCGCTCCGCCACCTGACGCTCAAGCGATTCATTTAACCTTCTCACCTCGCGCTCGGCCTTGACCCTCTCGGTTATATCCAGAATGATCCCAACAAAAACCGGCCTTGATTCAAAGGCGGATAGCTGCAAGTATACATCAACAGGATAGGTCGAGCCATTCTTTCTTTTATGTATTGTCTTAAACTGAACCCGTTCCCTTTCACCGCTTCTGAGAGGAGTCAGAGACTCTTTAAACTCAACCTCGGTCATCTCCACCTTTAGGTCCATCGGTGTTAGCTCACGCAATTCATCCATTGAGTAACCGGTGTTGTTCCTGCCTCCACGGTTTACCTGTACAAAGTGAAGGGTCTCTGCGTCAAAGATATATATTTCATTTAGAGACCCCTCCAGAATACGCCCCAGATGCATCGCAGCACTTTCGGCCCTTCTATGCTCGGTGCGAGCACGCAGTGTCACGATACCGTAGGAAAGGTCCTTGGCAAGCCCCGTTATGAGTAAGACCTCTTCAACGGTAAAGGCATCAACCTCACTTGAATAAATATTAAGAGTACCCAGGACATCTTCATTGTTAATCAATGGTAGAGATATTGAAGAACCGTAGCCACGTTTTGCAGCCTCCTCGCACCACGGCGCAAAGCTTGGTTCATTCGACAGGTTTCTGGCTATATAACATTCTTTTGTACGTATCGCGGTCCCGGTAGGGCCTTGGCCAAATTCATTATCTCCCCACGAAATCGTAAGGCTGTCAACATAGCCGGCATCAAAACCAGCCCTTGCGACAGGACGCACACTCTTCTCTGCGTCTCGTTCGAGATATCCTACCCATACCATCCGATACCCACCGGTATCGATAATAATACGGCATATCTCTCTGAGCAGGTCCTGCTCAGAGCTTGCGTGGACAAGTGCCTCACTGCACTGGCTAACGGCCTTAAGAGAACGGTTTACCTTAAAGACCTCCTGCTCCGCGCGCATCCTCTCAAGCTCTGCCGAGGCACGAGCGGCAACAAGCTCCAGGACCTCTTCGGCGTTGGGTGAGATAACAAGTTTTGACCTGATCAATACACTTATTACACCTATCGGAGTACCATCCTTGCCTTTTAAGACAGCCCCGACATACCCCTTAACCCGCATATCTTTTAAAATAATACCTTCAGGGAAAAGCAGATCCACATTATCCTCGTGTATGCAGACCTCCTGAGTCCTTATAACCTCATCACATGGCATACCCGACAAGGCGTACGTAAAATCCTCTACCTTCTCACCATCTAACTTCATAGAGAGTGCCCTTATTTTACCTTCTTCATACTTCTCTCCAACTATAACGCAGTCAGCACATAACCACTCATAGAGACTCTCCACGACTCCGTCAAAGAACTCTTGACCAATACTGCCCCCGGTACTTTTATATAAGGTCTCCAAGGCCCTTTCCGTCTGCTTTCTATCGGTTATATCAGTATAAGTACCCAGGATGCCGAAGATATTACCATCTACATCTCGCAGCGGAACCTTACTGGTAGAAAGCCATAGTTCAGTACCATCAATGCGGCTCTGGGGCTCCTCATAGTGAAGCTTGGCCTCCCCGGATTCCATCACTACCATATCGTCATAACGGTAGCGCTCGGCCTCGTTCTTCCACGACATCTGATAATCATCCAGACCTGCAATATCACCGGGGCTGTCATAACCTGCGTCCATTGCAAAGTTGATATTACAACCTATATACTTAAGGTCACGGTCCTTCCAGAAGACACGCACAGGAATAGTATCCAGAACCGTCAGCAACATCTTTCTCGATGCCTCCAAGGCCTCCTCAAATCGCTTACGTTCGGTAATATCCATAACAAGCGAGCTTACCCCTATAACCAAACCTCTGGAATCAACCAGAGGGGTATTGTACCAGTCACAGACGATCTGATTACCGCCCTTTGTCATATTATAATTTGTGCTTCGCCTTCCTCCTCTGTTGGCCAGAAGGTCCTGCCAGACCAGATCAAAATGTACACGATCACTGGCAGAGACCACAAGCCCCGCACCGTGACTATCCATAGCCTCCTCTGCCGAGTATCCGAAGATCCTCTCGGCCGCCGGATTCCACCCCACCACCTCAAAGTCAGTATTCCACTCAATAACGGCAAGTGGGGTTTGTTCAACATGAAGGGCCAACTTCTGTCTGCTTTTTCTAAACTCCTCCTCCGCCTCTTTACGCGAGGTAATATCAGTACTCATCGCACAAACAGCATACGGCTCGCCCTCATCGCTAAGCAAAGGAAACCTTGTGGAAAGATATATACGACGACCACCTATATGGGTGGCCTCTTCTTCAAACTCTACGGGGCTTCTTTTCTTAATAACAAGGCTATCATTGGCACTTAATACATCTGCCATCTCTCTTGGGAAGATATCATGATCACTCTTGCCTAACGCATACCCGCCTGTAACACTGAAGACATCCTCAAATGCCTTGTTGACAAATGTGTACTTTCCGTCCATATCACGTACACTTATTACCGCCGCCGAGTTATCCATCATCGCCTGAAAACGCCTCTCACTATCGGCCAAAGAGGCCTCGACATTCCTCCTTCTAATCTTGATAGCACCGTATGCCCATAAGGCTATCGCAATAAGTAAAAGCAAGACGCCATAGGCCAACGCAAGCTTTTTAAAAAGCTTATTTGCATGAGCATCATAAATATCACGAGGTAGGTACGATACTATATTCAGGTAATTATTATTTTCACCAACAAGTGGGGAAATGTAGCGAATTCCCCTCTCTCGCAGACCTTTATCAGTGACGATATCATGCTCCCAGCTAACCGCACGATGCTGATGAAGGCTCTCAACATTAGGATTGATCGAGTCAAATGTAAAAAGCCCTTTATCTGAAATAAACTGCCCAATCCTGGCCCCTTTAATACTTTGCCAGGCATCTGGAAAGACTGATGCAAAACTACGCGTATCTTCCCCTGGAAAGACAAAAGCAAGGTCATCACCTGCGCTGCCACCAAGCAACCAGTACCCATCCGTATTAAGCAGCATTGAGCTACCACGACCCACCCGGCGATAATGATCCCTATAGTTATCCATAAAAACACGAGCTGAATAATTCAGGACGACCAACCCGCGCCTTTCAGTCTTGCTATCGTAGACAAGCGTTGCTACACGCAGTACAGGCACATGAGGCTCTTGAATAATTCCATATTCAACATTCGGGTCTATCGGTGAAACATATACTCTGCCGCCACTTAAGGTCATGCCCCTCTTGAAATAATAACGATGCGCCTTGTTCTGGAGCTCTTTGTCAGGAATGACCCTGCTTACAACCCCCTGCCTATCTACCCTGACAATCTCTTGACCGGTATCGTCTATAAGCCGTATCTGAATATAACTTTCTTTTTTTCTTGAGAAAATCAGGAATTCCTGGATAAGATCTTCTAACGCGCCTTTATCACCGGAGAGTACCGCACCAACCTCTTGTTGCCCGGAGACGACCATAAGGTCCGAGACCAGATCGTCAAATACATCATAGAGACTTTCCATCTGAAACATGATTGCATCACGCTCCCTAAACTCTATGACCTCGCGACTAAAACGTATTTCATGCAGGTAAAACGCATAGAAGATACCAAAAAGGACTATCGCTACAGATAAAAAAAGCATAAGAAAAGGCTTGATAATAGCCTTTTCCATATAGACACTTTTAAGACTGTTTTTGTTGTATGCGGTCATAGCCCAATCCAATAAGAAGTCTCATGCCAGCCTTTGCAAGGCGTAAGCAGACAAACCTGCTTACCCTAGATACCCTATCGGTAGTTTTGTTTTAAAAATTAAGTAGATATAGATATTCCAGCACATAAAGAGGACACACGACTCCCGTTTAAAAACGCAGTATATCACGTTTAAGAAATACATATTCTATAATCTTGGGGGTGCAATTTAAAAAACCTGTGTGATAGTGAAAAACAAAGAAGGAAGTGGCTGCGAGAAATCCGTGCAGCCACTTCCTGAAAACTACTTAAAGAGGCTAGACTCTACCCTTATAAAAAGGGAATCCCTTACACATCTCGGTGACCTCGGCCTTGATGCCTGCAAGCAGATTATCATCACCGCGTCCTGTGATGGCACGGTCTATAAAGCCTGCGATAAGCTTCATCTCCGGCTCTTTCAGGCCCTTGGTCGTAGCTGCCGGCACGCCTATGCGCACGCCGCTTGTTACAAACGGGCTACGAGTCTCAAATGGAATTGTATTTTTATTTACTGTTATTCCGGCCTTACCAAGGGCCTCTTCACCCTCTTTACCGGTCAAATCCTTCTTGGTAAGGTCTAGAAGCATCAGATGATTGTCCGTACCGCCGGAGACGAGATCAAAGCCTTTTTCAACAAGCTCTCCTGCAAGCGTCTTTGCGTTATCAATAACCTGCTGCTGATATACCTTAAAGGACGGATCAAGTGCTTCTTTAAAGGCCACGGCCTTTGCCGCTATAACGTGCATGAGCGGGCCACCCTGAATACCAGGGAAGATCTGCTTATCTACGCCTTTGGCAAACTCCTCGCGGCACATTATCATGCCGGAGCGTGGGCCACGCAAGGTCTTATGGGTAGTCGTTGTTACGTACTCTGCGTGCGGCACGGGCGAGGGATGAAGCCCCACCGCAACAAGCCCTGCTATATGGGCGATATCGACCATGACTCGTGCACCAACGGCATCGGCGACGGTGCGAAAGGCCTCGAAATCAATAGTCCTCGGATAGGCACTGGCACCGACGACGATCATCTTCGGCTTATGCTCTTTAGCGACCTTCATGACATTGTCCATATCAATAAGGTGAGTGTCTTTATCAACGCCGTAGAAGGCTATGTTATAGAGCTGGCCTGAAAAATTAACATGGCTGCCATGCGTCAAATGTCCACCGTGCGAAAGATCCATACCAAGGACGTGATCCCCGGGTTTCAAGGCGGACATATAGACGGCCATATTGGCCTGTGACCCCGAATGAGGCTGGACATTTACGTGGTCGCAGCCAAATATCTCTTTTGCTCGGTCTCTTGCAAGGATCTCTACGATATCTACGTACTCGCAGCCACCATAATAACGCTTACCCGGGTAACCCTCGGCGTATTTATTGGTAAGAACGCTGCCCTGCGCCTCAAGAACGGCCTCACTTACGATATTCTCTGAGGCTATAAGCTCTAGCTTATACTCCAGCCTCTCGGTCTCGTGCTCTATCGCTGCGTATAGTTCAGGATCAAAACTCTTTATTACGGACATGGTATTTTCCCTCTTGATAATCCGCCGTGGCGGTATTTTTTATTTACAACAAGCTTCTACTTCAGCTATCTTATCGAGCCTTCTCTGATGACGCCCGCCTGCGTACTCGGTACTGAGCCAGAGTTTTACAAGCTCCTTGGCAAGCACCGGCGTAACGACACGCGCTCCCATAACTAATATATTTGCATTATTATGCTCTTTAGTCGCCTCGGTCGTAAAACGATCATGCACAAGGGCTGCGCGCACACCTGGAAACTTATTGGCAACGATGCTCATCCCGATTCCTGTTCCGCAGATAAGAACGCCACGCTCTACCTCGCCCGAGGAGACCAGCTCTGCCACGGCCTTACCATAGTCAGGGTAATCCACCGAGACCTCAGGGTCACTCGGACCAAGATCCAGCACCTCAAAACCCTCAGAGGCCAAGAGCTCGCTTATCGCAGCCTTTAGCTCTACCCCTGAATGGTCGCTGGCTATTGCTATTTTTTCTTTATCAGCCAATTCACCATCTCCAAAAAGATCTAAAGCCCCTCTCTAAAACAGATTAATTGGCTTTGAGAATTAATCTTTAAATGCCTTAAAGGCAAGCACGGCATTTGTACCACCAAAGCCAAATGAATTAGAAAGTACAGCACCGACCTTCATCCGCCGAGCCTCATTAGGGACGTAATCAAGGTCACAGTCAGGGTCTGGAGTATTATAATTTATCGTCGGCGGTGCTACGCCGTCTTTTATTGCTAAGACTGAGAAGACCGCCTCTACACCACCGGCTGCGCCCAGCAAGTGCCCGGTCATACTCTTAGTAGAGCTTACGGCAAGCTTATCAGCGTGATCACCAAAGACCCTTCTTATGGCCTTTGTCTCATACAGGTCGTTATAATAAGTCGAAGTCCCGTGCGCATTTATATAGTCTACGTCTTCGGGGTTAAGGCCAGCGTCTTTCAGTGCGAGGTTCAGGCACTTCGATGCGCCCACGCCGTCTACCGACGGGGTCGTTATGTGGTAGCCATCGCCGTTACGTCCATAACCACAGATCTCCGCATATATACGTGCGCCACGTTTTTTAGCACTCTCAAGTTCTTCAAGGACCATCACACCCGCGCCCTCTCCGAGGATAAAGCCGTTTCGTTCTTTATCAAAAGGCCTGCTCGCAGCTTGTGGGTCGTCATTGTTTTGAGATAACGCCTTCAAGGCGTTAAAACCGGCAACTCCGAGCGGAGTGATCGCAGCCTCGGATCCTCCGGCTATCATGGCATCGGCCTCTCCGTACTGGATGAGCCTGAAGGCATCACCGATGGAATGAGTCCCGGTGGCGCATGCCGTCACGGCACAGCTATTAGGCCCTTTTGCGCCGATCTTAATAGAGACCTGACCTGAAGCCAGATTTATAATAGTCATAGGTATAAAGAACGGGGTTATGCGCGTTGGTCCTTTCTCTCTAAGCACGTCATGCCAGTGCTCGATAGAGCCGAGCCCTCCGATGCCGGCCCCTATATAGACGCCGACGCGATCCTCATTAGACTCATCTATAACAAGCCCCGAGTCCTCAAAGGCCTTAACACCTGCGTAGAGGGCATAATGGACAAAAGGGTCCATCTTCTTAAGGTCTTTTCTTGCTATAACATCACTTGGGTCAAAGCCAGGTAACTCTCCAGCTATACGCACCGGGAACTCAGAGGCATCAAACCTGGTTATCTCTCCTATACCGGATTTACCGGCCAAGGCAGCCTCCCAGGAACTCTCACTGCTCAATCCAAGCGGGCTTAACATGCCAAGCCCTGTAACAACAACTCTTCTCATATTTCTATACCTGATAAATTACTATGATTAAGGTTAAAAAAAGTATTAAAAAAAGATATAGCGGGAGAGTATCCCGCCGTATCTATATTCTTATCTATATGCTTGTAGGTTACTGTTATCGTAGGTAAAACAATAAGAGTTACTTGCTGGACTTTTTCTCAATATAGTCAACTGCGTCCTGAACACTCTTTATCTTCTCGGCATCCTCATCCGGTATTTCGATATTAAACTCTTCTTCAAAGGCCATGACCATCTCTACGGTATCGAGAGAGTCCGCGCCGAGATCATCTACAAAGGAAGCCTCAGACTTGACCTCTTCATCACCAACACCTAGCTGGTCTACAATTATCTTCCTGACCCTGTTCTCTACCGACATTTATCCTACCTCCTAAGATTTATTATATTTGCTTATTTATCATTAATAATCCAATAGATTAGATATATCACCTACGGGTTTTTATGTCAATTTTAAATCCCGTAAGGCAAGGTAGTACTTTAACAAATAAAAGTACCCTAAGACTTAATAACCAATACCATTGTAAGAAAGAACAAATACCCTGATAAAGGGTGAATGCTCCTTTTGCTGGGCGCATGCTCCTTAGAGGGCGCATGCTCCTACATGTACATTCCGCCGTTTATACTAAGGACGTGCCCTGTAATATACGATGCCTTATCAGATGCCAGAAAGAGCACACCTTCGGCGACGTCATCGGAGCTACCAAGTCTTGCCAGAGGGATCTGAGCCGTCAGGGCCTCGCGAGACTTCTCGGGCATTGCGCGGGTCATTGCGGTATCGATAAAGCCCGGCGCTATTGCATTACAGGTAATAGAGCGGGAGGCAAACTCACGGGCCGTGGTCTTTGTAAGCCCTATCAGCCCGGCCTTACTCGCCGAATAATTGGCCTGCCCGGCATTGCCGATTATTCCAACGATAGAGGCAATATTAATAACACGTCCGTAACGAGCCTTTGCCATAACCCTTACCGCTGCCTTTGTACAGTTAAATGCCCCTTTAAGGTTGACCGACAAGACAGAGTCCCAGTCGCTCTCCTCCATCCTGAGCATTAATTTATCTTTGGTAATCCCTGCGTTATTAACGAGGATATCAATCTTACCAAGCCCTTCTACCGTATCGGTTACCATCTTAAGGGCATCTGCGGGGCTACTGACATCTACCTTCAGGGCCAGACTCTTTACGCCCATTGCACGGATCTGCGCTGCGACCTCCTCTGCAACCTCAAGCGTAAGGTCTGCTACGGCGACATCTGCCCCCTCTGCCGCAAACTTAAGGGCAACCTCCCTGCCTATACCACGGCCAGCCCCTGTTATTAGAGCTACTCTTCCGGCAAATGACATAACATCCTCCATATTGTTTAAGGTGCTTTGGTGCGTCGCCGCACCAAAACCGTCTATTTTCTATCTTTCAAAAGGATCTATTAAAAAATGCGGCAGACTTAAACGCCAAAATCAACGGGCGAAGAACGCCCCTTCTTAAGGTAGTTCTTTGCCCTTACCAAGTCCTCGGTGTTCTCAATATTTACCGTTACCAGCTGCCCGTCTATCCTGTTAATAAGGTTTGTCAGGACCTTTCCCGGACCTATCTCAACGGTTACCTGGATCTTACCATCATCTTTAAGACCCTCTACTATCTCTACCCACCTGACCGGGCTTGTGAGCTGGCGGGTAAGCAGATCAGGGACTACCTCTGTTTGATTAATCGGTGCGGCCTCGACGTTGCTGACCAAAGCGACCTTAAAATCATTGAATTTTATCTTCTTCAGCTCTTCTGCCAGCTTCTCTGCCGCAGGCTTCATAAGCGGCGAATGAGACGGAACACTTACCGGCAGAGCTATGACGCGCTTTGCTCCGGCCTCTTTAGCAGCCACGCTCGCACGCTCTACTGCGGCCTTGTGCCCGGATATTACAACCTGAACGGGACTATTAATATTGGCTGGAACAACAGCTTCGTCATCTGTGCAAGCATCTTTACATATATCCCAGACCTTCTCTGAGTCAAAGCCCAACACGGCTGCCATAGCACCCTCGCCTTCCGCAACAGCCTCCTGCATAAACTGGCCTCTCTTTCTTACCAATCTCAATGCATCGGCAAACTCCAGCACCCCGGCACAGACCAGTGCCGTATACTCGCCAAGGCTATGGCCCGCGACAAAGCTCGGCTCTATCTTACGAACACTATCCAAGACACGCAGAGCAGCAATGCTTGTGGCAAGGATCGCAGGCTGCGTATTTTCCGTCTTATCCAGCTCTTCTTTAGGCCCTTCAAAGCAGAGCTTGGCCAGATCAAAACCCAGGACCTCGTTAGCCTCTTTAAAGACCTCTCTTGCTACTTCATAGTTATCATAAAGGTCCTTGCCCATCCCTACCTTCTGAGAGCCCTGACCCGGGAATATATACGCTATGTTGTTCATTATACCTACCTCGCTGTTTTTTTATTTTACCTTTCGTAGAGCTAAGACTGCCAGCAAACAACTCAAAGCTGCTCGCTGCCACCTACCACCTGATGGCAGCAGAGGCCCATGTAAGGCCGCCGCCAAAGGCTACCAGAATAATAACATCACCCTTCTTTATAAGTCCACCTGCGTGGGCCTCATCGAGTGCTATAGGGATAGAGGCCGCCGAGGTATTACCGTATTTTTCAATATTAGAGAAGACCTGATCGTCAGAGAGACCAAGCCTTTGCTGCGTGGCCTTCATAATCCTTACATTTGCCTGATGAGGAATAAGTAATTTTATATCGGCAGGTTTTAGACCATTAAGCTCAATGACCTCACGCGCGGCGTTTGTCATAGTACGCACGGCGAGCTTAAAGGTATCCGAGCCATTCATCTTGATATTAGTCTTACTATGATCGGTCTTCTTTTCAAATGGATTTGGATGAGGATGGCTCGGCGCGTACAAGGTCTCCCACTTGCGCCCGTCCGAATGTATATGTGATGACAAAAGCCCGGTCTTTGCCCCGCGCGTGGCACTTAAAACAACTGCCCCCGCGCCGTCGCCAAAGAGTACGCATGTGCTTCTATCTGTCCAATCAATAATACGCGAGAAAAAATCTACGCCTATTACAAGGACGTTCTTGGCAGAACCTCCCCTTACGTATTTATCGGCTATATCAAGTGCGTAGATAAAACCCGAACAAGCTGCCGATACGTCAAAGGCAGGAACCCCTGCGCGAACCCCAATGCTTGCCGCTACAAAGCAGGCCGTAGAAGGAAAGACCATATCAGGGGTAACCGTACCGACTACGACTAGATCAATATCCTTTGCCGTTATACCGGCTGCCTTTATGGCTTTTTTAGCCGCTAAAGCCGCCAGCTCTGAGGCCTGCTCACCCGTGGTTACGCGCCTCTCTTTAATACCCGTGCGCGTCGAGATCCACTCATCACTGGTATCTACCAAACCCTCCAGTTCCAGATTAGTAACTACCTTTGACGCAGGCTCTGACCCGGTACCCGTAATCTTACTTCTTAACTCGCCCATAAGGTCAACTATACTCCATTGCTATCTTCTTGACCGCGATATTCTCCGCAAGCTCATCGGTAAGGTGCTGATTAACGCCTTCCTTTACAAACTCAGAGGCCTTTAAAATAGCATTCTTTATAGCCTTTGGCGATGACGAACCATGACTTATCATACAGGTACCGTCTATTCCCAGCAATGGTGCGCCACCATATTCGTCATAATCAATTTTCTTCTTAAGGTTTCTAAAGGCCCCGCGTGCCAGAAGATATCCGAACTTTGCCGGCACACTTGCCTGAATCTCTTCTTTAAGCATCGTAACTACGGCATCGACCAGCCCCTCTGATAACTTCAGAACGACATTACCGACAAAGCCATCGGTAACAACGACATCTATATTACCACTAAAGATATCCTTACCCTCTACGTAGCCTATATAATTAAGTGTGGTCTTTTTTAAAAGTTCATTGGTCGCACGAGTAAGCTCATTGCCCTTACCCTCTTCCGCACCGTTGGAGAGTAGCCCTATACGAGGCTTATCTTCCTTTAAGACGTAGGTGGCATAGACATCACCCATCATAGCAAACTGGACCAGATGCAAAGGCTTGCAATCGACATTACCACCGACATCAAGGACAACGGCGGGTTCTTTCATAGTCGGCACGCTAACGGCTATGGCAGGTCTGTCAACCCCCTTAAGCTTTCTTAAGACGAGCATCGCCGCAGCCATCGCCGCACCGCTATTGCCGGCACTAACCACGGCACTTGCCTCGCCACGCTTAACCATATCAAAGCAGACTTTAATGGAGGAGTCTTTCTTGCTGCGGATAGCCTTGACCGGGCTCTCGCACATCTCTACAACCTGAGAGGCATGCTGGATCTCTATCGGCAACCCCGCAACCTTGCGCTTGGCGAGTTCAGCCTCTATCCTAGCGGTATCACCGACAAGAATTATAGGTACGCCAAGGCTTGCCGCCTCAACGCTACCCTCTACAACTACAGAGGGGGCCTTATCGCCCCCCATCGCATCTACCGCTATCTTCATAAATGAATTTTACCGAAACCGTCTGAGACGGCACAAGCCGCCTGAAACAACCCAAAACCGCCTGAACCAACCCAAGCCACCTAAAACAAACCAAACCGTCTGAGACGGCACAGGCCACCTGAACCAACCTAAGCCGCCTGAAACAACCATGAACAACCTGAACCAACCTAAGCTACCTGAGACGGCTCGAAGCCGTCTGATACGGTTCAAAGCCATCTAGGGCGGTTCAAAGCTACCTGAGGCGGCTCGTAGAAAAAGATTATTTAATTAATTAAAAGTCTTCGGTTTCCTTGATGATCTCTCTACCCTTATAAGTGCCGCACTTCATGCATACGTTATGAGGCCTTTTGACCTCGGAACACTGCGGACATGTCGAGATAGCAGGTGCTGATAATGCGTCATGACTCCTGCGCTTATTCCTTCTTGATTTACTCTGTCTTTTCTTTGGATGTGCCA
>CAZUFI010000018.1:0-3405 GCA_964618745.1 uncultured Thermodesulfobacteriota bacterium
AAAACAAAACCCGAAACCTTTTAAGGAGGAACAATATGCACATTGAACCCGGATTCTTAATCCCCGGCAAACTACTCGGCGCTAATATCGCTGCGTTAGGAATGCTCGGCTTCTACGCGAAAGACCTTATCAAAAACCCATTTGAGATCATAAAGGCCTGCCTTGCAGCGATCTTCTTCTCGATCTTTATGCAGAGCTTTCATATGACGGTCGGCCCCTCGGAGCTGCATTTTGTAGGGGCTATGGCGATTTATCTGACGCTCGGCTTCAGGCCGACCCTATACGGCTTTGGCCTCGGTCTTCTCTTGCAAGGCATTGTCTTCGACCCGATGGATCTACCGCATCTGGCCGTCAACTCGCTCACGCTCATGATTCCGCTGGTAACAGTGCACATGACGCTTGGCAAAAAGCTCTTTAATAAGAGCCTTACCAAGAGGGTTTCATGGAAAGAGATCGCAAAACTTGACGCTATATACTACGCAGGCGTTGTATCGATGGTAGGTTTCTGGCTCTTTGCAATAAGCAACGTAACAACACCATTTGCCTCTTGGGCATCATTTGCCGTAAGCTATCTGGCAATCATAGCTGTTGAGCCGTTTGTAACAATAGCAACGGTAAGACTTCTTAAAAAATACGAGACAACAACAGTTGTACGTAAGCTAACAGAGGTATGTAAACTAAGCCTCGCCTCTTAATTAAAGGTATCTAGATATTTGCCATTTCACTAAAGAGAGGCGAGGGCGCGGATGCGCCCTCGCCTTTTTAGTTTCAGGACGAAGATTATGACCAAGCCAACGCAGGATAAAAGCTCTAAAGACCGCCAACAACAATACGGATATACCACAGGGACATACGCAGCGGCAGCCGCCAAGGGTGCGCTCTTGCTTCTGCTCGAAGGCAAAGATACCGACGAGGTAAGCCTTACCCTGCCGGATGCCAGCTACCCACCTGCCCTTATTCCGATAAAGACCAGAAAAACAAATGCAACTACCGTCGAGTGCAGCGTGGTTAAGGTATCGGTAGAAGATAACGACGCAACCAATAAGATGGAGATAACGGCAACCGTTACGCTACGCACCGACACTAATATTATTATAGATGGCGGGGTGGGCATAGGGCGCGTAACAAAGACCGGGCTTCAGTTAAAGATCGGCGAGGCCGCGATAAACCCCGGACCTCGCAATATGATAAGGTCTGCGATCAGGGAACTTACCGAAAAGGGCGTTGATGTCGTTATATCCGCACCGGGCGGAGTTCTTGCGGCAGAGGCGACCTATAACTCAAGGCTTGGCATCCTCGGCGGAATATCTATTATCGGGACGACCGGCATTATGCGTGCAAAGTCCGCTGAATCCTTTAAAGATACCATCGGTGCGCAGATTGGGTTTTGTAAAGAAAACAACTTTAAAGAAATTATTATAACACCAGGCAATATAAGCGAAGAGGCCATGCTAAATCTCTTTGCTGGCAGGGTCTCAAAAAATAATATAATTCAATCGGGCGACCATCTGGGCTTTACATTAAAGCTGGCAAAAGAGGCCTGCCTGCCGTTCGTGCTCGCAGGCCACCCTGGCAAGCTCGCAAAGGTCCTTAATAAAGATTTTCAGACGCATTTTTCAAGGTCCGGCCCTGCCAACGAGGCCGTAATAAATTTGCTTAAAAAAGGACTAGATAATGATATTATAAAAGATCTAGAAGACTCCCCGACCGTTGAGGGAATAACCGGCATTTTAATCAAGAACAAACTCTCCCCTCTCCTGAACATTCTCGCAGAAGAGATAGAAAAAGAGGTCAGAGAGTATCTCGGCTCGACCACGGCAATACCTGTATTATTATTTAATATGGATAAAGAACTTATCGGCACTTCAGAGGCAGGCACCAATTGGGTAGAAAACAATGGCAAATAAAATCATAATAATTGGATGCGGCCCCGGAGCCGCCGACCTTATAACTTTAAGAGGAAGCAAGGCGATAAAAGACGCCGATCTTATCGCAGGCTCGGCGCGTCTGATTGAGACCTTTACCGCCGAAAGCTCAGCGGAAAAGATCATTACAGATAAAAACTATAGCGAGCTCTTTGCCAGATTTGCCTCCATGCCTTCAAAAACAAAGATAGCCCTGCTCGTCTCCGGCGACCCGCTCTTTTCTAGCCTCGGTTCTTTGGCAATAAGAAAGCTCGGTAAAGAACGCTGCGAGGTAATAGGCGGCATGGGTTCTTTTCAGCAGGCCTTTATAAACCTTAAAGAGCCGTGGACCAAATACAAGATAATAAGCCTTCACGGGAAGGCCGACCATGACATAAAAAATATATTTACAGAGAACGCCTACTTCGCCCTCTTGCTTGACCCAAAGCGAAACCTGCAATACATTAAAGAGGCCGCCGGCGAGGCCGTTGGTAGCAGATTTGTATATACCGTAGCAACGAACCTCTCGCTACCAGATGAAGAGGTCAAAGAACTTAGCTACGGCGAGCTCTCAACACATCCAGAGCAGTCCTTAAGCATCTTGATTATAAAACAAAAACCACCAGAGCCAATACAAAGGAGAGTCAAGCATTGAGTAAATTCTACGGCATAGGGGTTGGCCCGGGCGAGCCGGAGCTTATAACCCTAAAGGCCCTTAACGCCCTAAAAGAGGCGGGCATAATCTTTACACCAAAGGCGAGCATCAAGGCAGAGAGTCTCGCACGTACTATCGTCGAGAAGCTACTACCAGAAGGCACTAACTTCTTCGAGCTTGAGTTCCCTATGACCAAAGACGAAGCAGAACTCAAGAGACGCTACCTAGCAAGTGCGCACCTGATAGCCGATAATATAAAAAACGGCAGGCCCGTAGCCTATCTGACTATCGGCGACCCGCTCCTCTATAGCACCTATATCTATCTGCTTCGCGCACTCGCTGAGGTAGCCCCTAACTTAACAATAGAGACGATTCCAGGGATCGCTGCATATAGCGCAATAGCCTCGCGCCTTGGCTTTTCGCTGGCCGAAAAGAACGAACGGCTCTGCATCTGCCCGGTCCCGACAGGGACGAACGCAATGGCTGAACTCAGGCAGATATTAGAACTGCACGATACGATAGTAATAATGAAGGTAGCAAAAAAACTCACAGAGGTTCTAGACCTGATAGAAGAGATGGGGCTTACCTCGACCACTGCCTTTGGCAGCCGTATTGGCCTGCCAGATGAAAAGGTAATAGACGGCGCAGGCGGCTTTGATCTATCGGCAAAAGAAGGCTACCTATCGACGATAATAGTACGCAAACCGCCAGCCACGGCACAAACCGCCTAAGACGGCGCAAGCCGCCAGCCACGGCACAGACCGTCTGAGACGGTACAAAGGACAATCACAATGAAGGTAACATTTATAGGGGCCGGCCCGGGTGACCCGAAGCTTATAACAATAA
>CAZUFI010000018.1:3505-17648 GCA_964618745.1 uncultured Thermodesulfobacteriota bacterium
ATGAAGGTAACATTTATAGGGGCCGGCCCGGGTGACCCGAAGCTTATAACAATAAAGGGCAAAGAAACGATAGAGCAGGCAGGGGTCGTCGTCTATGCAGGGTCTTTGGTAAACAAAGCGATCCTCCAATACGCAACGGCCGCTCCCGAGGACATACACGACTCTGCCACCATGGACCTGGATGATAAAGAAAAGGTCTTTCTTGATGCCAAAGAACGCGGCCTTGATCTGGCACGCATTCACACAGGTGATCCGTCTATCTACGGTGCGATAAACGAACAGATGGCGATACTTGATCGCCTCGGCATTGAATACGAGGTAATCCCCGGAGTAAGTTCTTTTCAGGCGGCTGCCGCAACACTCTGCCAGGAATTAACCCTACCTGAGCTGTGCCAGACTATAACCCTGACACGCGCCGCCGGACGCACACCCGTACCTGAGAAAGAAGCACTCGCTAATATCATCAAGACGACTCCGACGCTTATTCTGTTTTTATCTGTCTCGATGCTCGATACCATCACGCCGACGCTTATCAAAGAATACGGCGCAGAGGCACCCGTAGCCGTCGTATACAAAGCAAGCTGGCCCGATGAAAAAATAGTAAGAGGTACACTCAGCGATATTACTGAAAAAACCAAGGCCGCAGGTATAACAAAAACAGCCCTTATAATCGTCGGCAAGGTCTTGGATAAGGTCGCTGCAAACTCACTGCTCTACGATAAGGGCTTTAGCCACGGCTACAGGAAATCTAAATGAGGCTCGCCATCATCGCCATAACCATAGAAGGCTTAAAGGTCGCAGCTACGATCCAGCGGGCCCTTGGCGGCGAACTATTTGTACCTGAAAAGATTACTGATGACGAAGAAGTTAAACGATACTCAAGCTCTACAAAAGAACTTGTCACAAAGCTCTGGGGCAGTTATGATTCTTTTGTCTTTGTCATGTCGCTAGGCATTGTAACCCGCATAACAAAAGACCATATGCAGGATAAATATAAAGACCCTGCGATAGTCGTAATAGACGAGATGGGACGTTACGCCATAAGTGCCTTATCAGGGCACGAGGGCGGGGCCAACCGCCTTAGCGAAAAAGTCTCGCTCGCATGCGGCGGAGACTTCGTAGTAACAACAGGCTCTGAGGCTACTAAAAAAATAATAGTCGGCATGGGTTGCCGCCGTGATACCCCCGTAGAAAAACTGGAAGCAACACTCAGGGAAGGACTGGAAAAGGTCGGCAAAACTATTAGCGATGTAAGGCTTATCTCTAGCGTTGAAATCAAGAAAAACGAAAAGGGACTTCTTGAGCTAGCTAAAAAATTTTCTATCCCTTTGAAGTTTATCTCTACCGAATTAATAAAGACAGTAGAAGGCAGGTTTGACGAATCTGCGCTTGTAAAAAAGACACTAGGGATCGGCTCGGTCGCCGAGCCGTGCGCGATACTTGGAGGACATAGATGCAAGATAATACTACCGAGACTCAAAAAGGACGGCACAACAATAGCAATAGCAGAGGAAGGCTCTTTGTAGTCGGCACAGGCCCGGGCGATATAGAGCACCTGACAGGCGCGGCACGCACTGCTATAGAGGTCTCCTCTACCATCATCGGCTATGAGAGATATATCTCGCTGATCGAGCCACTCTTAAAAGATCAGCAGGTCATCACATCAAAGATGACCGAAGAAATAGACAGGTGCAAAAAAGCCCTGGAGATCGCCGCCGAAGGCGAGACCGTCTCAATCATTAGCAGCGGAGATGCCGGAGTATACGGGATGGCAGGGCTTATTATGGAGCTTGCCATAAAAACCCCTGACTTTAAAGATATAAATATAGAGGTCGTCCCGGGAGTAACCGCTGTAAGTGCTGCGGCAGCGATTGTCGGTGCGCCACTGACACATGACTTCGCCGTCATAAGCCTTAGCGACCTTCTGACCCCCTGGGAGGTCATCGCAAAACGGCTCAGATGTTCCGCCGAAGGCGACTTCGTAATAGCCCTCTATAACCCCAAGAGCAAAAAACGCAGAGAGCACATAATAAAAGCCCGTGAAATCATTGAACAGCACCGTGTGGGCACGACACCTGTAGCCATCGTTACCAATGCCTACAGAGAAGGTCAGACCAAAGTGATCTCCAACCTCAGAGACTTTGCGGATGAAGAGATTGGAATGCTCTCGGTCGTTATAATCGGCAACTCGCAGAGCTTCTTAAAAGGCAATAAGATAGTCACTCCGCGTGGCTATCGTGCGAAATACGCAGATACTTTCTAAGGAAGCATATTACTTGAAAACCAATCTAGGAGCGAGATTGGTTCGTCACTTTGAAACCCCGTCGCTGTGCTCGGGGGCAACGGCTCCTCGCAATGACAGAAAAAAGGAGAATTCAAGATGACGACTCTAATAACCGATGAAGAGGCCACAGGACAGGTAAAAGAGGTATTTGAGGATATTAAAGAGAACTTCGGCATGGTTCCTAATTTTTTCAGGGCGCAGGGCGCAGACCCAGAGTGGTTAGCCCTGAACTGGGAGCGCACCAAGGCCATAATGATAAAAGAAAGCCAGCTTGAACGTAAGACAAAAGAACTTATCGCCATGACGGTATCACTTGTAAATAACTGTAATTACTGCTCTTTAGCCCACGAGGCGATGGCTTTAAAGTGCGGCGCGACTAAGACGGAAATTCTAGAGGCAAAAAAAGTCATCGAGCTCTTCTCAAGCTTTAACGCAATAGCCGACTCGCTCCGAGTCCCCTGCGACCTAACGCCGCAGACCTAACACCGTAAACGAAAAGGCCAGATTGCTTCGTCGCTTCGGGCCTACGGCCCTCAGCTTCTCGCAATGACAACAAAATAAGCAAAAAAACACCATTGAAAAGACCCCTAAAACATCTTATAATATCTCTTGGCTATTTTTCATAATAAAAACAAGTAAGACGAGATTGCTTTGAGGCTTTGGGCTTTAACCCCTCTGCTCCTCGCAATGACAAGATGATTAAGAAGGAGAACCATTGGATATAACAGAACTTACCCTAAGCGAGCTATCTGCAAAGCTCCAGGCCGGAGAGCTTACCTCAAGAGAGGCGACAGAAGCCTATCTTGAGCGGATCGAGGCGAAGGACGAAAAGATAAATACATACCTGACGCTCTGTAAAGACGAAGCGCTAAAGGCAGCCGACGCAGCCGACCTGAGGCTTAAGGCAGGCACAGACTTAACGCCGCTTACGGGCGTGCCTATCGCACTCAAAGATATCTTCTGTACCGATGGGGTCAGAACGACCTGCGCATCCCGGATACTGGATAACTTCATACCGCCCTACGACGCTACCGTGGCTAAAAAACTCAAAGACGCTGGTGCCGTCATGCTCGGCAAGCTCAATATGGACGAGTTCGCTATGGGCTCGTCCAACGAGAACTCGGCCTATGGTGCTGTGCTTAACCCCTGGGATACCGAGCGAGTACCGGGAGGATCAAGTGGCGGCTCGGCTGCTGCTGTTGCAGCCTCGCTATGTGCGGCATCAATAGGCACCGATACCGGCGGATCGATTCGCCAGCCGGCCTCGCTCTGCGGCGTCGTCGGAATGAAGCCTACATACGGGCGAGTCTCACGCTACGGAATGATAGCCTTTGCATCATCACTTGATCAGGCAGGGCCGCTGACAAGATCGGTCGAGGACGCAGCCATCTTACTACAGACAATGGCCGGCCACGACCCTCTGGACTCAACATCTATCGACGCACCCGTCCCGGACTATTCAAAGACTCTCAAGGACGGCGTAAAGGGGCTGCGTATAGGAATACCAAAAGAATATTTTGTAGAAGGACTCGCCCCGGAGGTCGAGACCTCTATAAAGGCCGCGATAGAGACCTATAAAAAAGAAGGTGCTGAGATAATCGATGTCTCACTGCCTCATACCGAGTATGCCGTTGGCGTATACTATCTCGTAGCAACGGCAGAGGCCTCCAGTAACCTTGCGCGTTTTGACGGCGTAAAATACGGCCTGCGTGTCGATGAGGGCACGGGACTCCTTGATATGTATAAGGCAACCAGAGACAAAGGTTTTGGCGCAGAGGTCAAGCGCAGGATAATGCTCGGTACATATTCGCTATCGTCAGGGTATTATGATGCCTACTACAGGAAGGCCTCGCAGGTACGAACCCTGATAAGACGCGATTTCGACGAGGCCTTTAAAGACTGCGACGTAATCCTTACGCCTACTACGCCATCGGCGGCCTTTAAAAAAGACGAAAAAACAAACGACCCACTCACTATGTATCTATCCGATATCTTTACCATCTCGTGCAATCTTGCGGGTATTCCAGGTATCTCCGTGCCCTGCGGCATGACAGGCAACGAACTTCCGATAGGCTTACAGCTACTTGCGCCGTCTCTGGAAGAGGCTCGACTCTTTCGCGCGGCCTATGCCTTTGAGGCAGCGACGAGTTGGCATACAAAGAGGCCTGTAATTTGAGACACCACCTTTGCAATAAAAATATAGACAGCACCTTTTGGAGCGTTATTAATGAACAATAAAAAAAGAAAACTATTGCTTATACTCCCTCGTGGAGACCGTAGCTACTTTGGTAAGGTCTCCAGCACCGGCAAGGCCGGCTTTATCCGCCTCGGCCTACCGACGATTGCCTCGCTGACCCCGGACAACTGGGACGTTGAGATTCACGACTGCCGGGTAAGCCCGGCGAACTTCGATGCTAAGGTCGATATAGTCGGCATCACAGGCTTTACCAATGAAATGCCTTACGCATATATGGTAGCCGACGGCTTTAGAGCAAAGGGCACGACCGTTGTTATGGGCGGTGTCCACGTCTCGGCCCTGCCTGACGAGGCCCTCCAGCACGCAGACGCAGTAGTTTTAGGCGAGGCCGAAGGCGTGTGGGAGACCCTTATCAAGGACTATGAAAAGGGCGAGCTCAAAGACCGATATAAAGCAAAAGAACTTCCAGAGATGGGCGGCTGGCCAATACCAAGGCGTGACCTTCTGGACCGTAAGATGTATGTTAGCGGCTTTAACTCTATGCAGGCCACACGAGGCTGCCCCTTTGACTGCGACTACTGTGCGGTGACGGCGTTTTTCGGTAAGCAGTTTCGCACGCGTCCTATTGATGAAGTCCTGGCCGAGATAAAAAAGTTCGATACAAAGCACTTCTTCTTTCTCGACGACAACATTACGGGCCAACCCGCCTACGCAAAAGAGCTCTTTAAGAGACTAAAGCCATTGAAGCGCACATGGGGCTCACAGACCTCGATTGTAATGGCAAAGGATCAGGAAATGCTCGACCTATACGCGGGGTGCGGCGGCAAATACGCCTTTATAGGCTTTGAGAGCCTCTCCGAGGAGACGCTGAAGGCCGTCAATAAAAGCTGGAACTCGCCCGACAGTTACCCCGTCGCCATAAAAAAAATACACGACGCTGGTATAAATATAATAGCAAGTTTTGTCTTTGGCCTTGACGGCGACGACCCGTCGGTCTTTGAAAATACCTTTGAGTTTGTAATGAAAAACAATATCGCTGCGGCGCAGTACCATATCTTAACGCCGCTGCCCGGCACCGTCCTCTACGACCAGTTCAAAAAAGATGGACGTATAACAGATACCGACTGGGCAAAGTACCATACAGGCGAGGTAGTATTTAAACCCAAAGGAATGACCCCCGACGAGCTACTTGAGGGCTTTCACTGGATCTATCACAATACATATTCAATAAAAAATATCGCAAAACGGTGCCTGAGAAATACAACAGGGCTGCCCTTTAGAATAGCAGCTAACGTAAGCTACAGGAAAAAAGCAAAACGCATGCCACCGGTCGGCCCCGAGTACAAAGGGATGACCTCTGCCGACTACTTTGAGGCAAAGGCAAAAGGACTTGTTAAATGACAAAATACGAAACCGTAATAGGGCTTGAGATACACGCCCAACTAAAGACCAACTCCAAACTCTTCTGCGCGTGCCCGACCGTATTCGGCCAAGAGCCGAACACACAGGTATGCCCGGTCTGCCTGGGGATGCCCGGCGTGCTCCCTGTAATAAATGAGAAGGCTATTAGCTACGGCGTCCTGATGGCACTTGCCGTCGGATGTAAGATAAACGCACGAAGTATCTTCGCTCGTAAAAACTACTTTTACCCGGACCTGCCAAAGGGCTATCAGATCTCGCAGTTCGACGAGCCGTTCTCAGAGCACGGCGAGATAAATATAGAGACCGAAGGCCGAGGCGCACGCACCATAGGCATAACACGCATTCACATGGAGGATGACGCAGGTAAGCTCCAACACGGTGAATCACCTGAAGACTCTGGCTCAAGCTTTGTAGATCTGAACAGGACCGGCATGCCGCTGATAGAAATAGTCAGCGAGCCTGATATGCGCAGCGCCGACGAGGCCGTTGCATACTTCAAGGCAATACGCGATATTATTTTATACCTCGGAATCTGCGACGGAAATATGCAGGAAGGAAGCCTACGCTGTGACGCAAATGTATCGATACGTCCCGTAGGCCAAGAAAAACTCGGCACCAAGGCAGAACTAAAAAACATGAACTCCTTTAAATTCATAAAGGACGCAATTAACTATGAGGTCGCACGCCATACGGATCTCATAGATAGCGGCGGTGCCGTCATCCAAGAGACACGCCTCTTTGATCCGGCAAGCGGCGTTACCCGCCCGATGCGTACAAAGGAAGAGGCCCATGACTACCGTTACTTCCCGGAACCGGATCTCTTACCGCTGCTGATCCCTGATGAAATGGTAGAAAAACTTCGCACTGAACTGCCAGAGCTACCGCAGGCAAAACGAGACAGGTTTGTTACAGAGTACAGGCTGCCTCCTTACGATGCCGGTGTGCTTACGGCATCTCAGGACCTTGCAGCGTACTACGAAGATAGCGTAAAACTCTTTGACGACCCAAAGACCGTATCTAACTGGATAATGGGTGAGCTCCTGCGCCTCTTAAAAGAAAGCTCCAAAGAGCTTTCCGACTCTCTCGTTACGCCAGAGAAGCTCGCAGAACTCTTGACCCTCATAAAAGACGGTAAGATAAGCGGCAAGACCGCCAAAGAGGTCTTTGAGGAGATCTATACTTCAGGTAAGGACGCCTCTAAAATAGTAGAGGCCAAGGGCATCTCGCAGATCTCAGATACCGGCGAGCTAGAGGGTATAATCGATAAGATCATCGCGGACAATCAGGATAGCGTAGAGCGTTACCGCGCAGGAAAGACAAAGCTTATGGGCTTTTTCGTAGGCGAGACGATGAAGGCGACCAAAGGCCGAGCCAACCCGGGGCTCGTATCAAAGATGCTTAAAGAAAAACTAAGCTAGTCCTGCGCTCACTGCGTGAGGGCTACATTCAACAGATAGCTCCTCGCAATGCGCAGTGCGAAGTCACAATAATAGATTTGCCGTGCGCAAGCACCCTGCGGAGGACAGCAAAGCGACTTCGTCGTAGTGCCTCCACACAAAGAAAATTATGCGTCTTACACAATAAAAAACTCAACATAATAAAAAGGACCTTAAACAACACACAATGAAATTAATATGGAATCAACAGCTCTCGGTCGGCGTGGATGCAATAGATGATCAACATAAAGAACTTATAAATAGAATAAATGACCTAGCAGAGACCATCTTCAAGGGCGAAGAAAAAATAAAGGTCGTAGAGTTTATAGAGTTTCTGGATAACTACGTCACGGCGCATTTCTCCCAAGAAGAGGCTATGATGCTTAAGGCCGACTACCCGGAAATCGTCAGCCATACCAGAGAACACGCGGCCTTTATAACAAGGCTCGATACCTTTAAAAGAAACTTCAATGCAACCGGCCACACCCCAGAGCTGTCATTCGAGACCCAAAAATGGCTCTATGGCTGGCTAATCAGCCACGTCTCAAAACAAGATAAACTCGCTGGCACATATATCAACAGCAAATCCCGCACTGCATAACCACCACCTGCGGTGGGGGCAACTCACTGCGTAAGAGCTAAAGCCCCTTCGGGGCAAATGCGTATGCACTTATTTATGCCGATAACCGTTGGTAATCGGCATACGCCTGTCTTTACCAAAGGCCCTAGTAGTTATCTTTATTCCGGGCGGTGATTGACGCCTCTTGTACTCACTTCTATCGACCATCGTAATGATTCTTTTTACGACTGCTTTGTCAAAGCCCATAGCGACGATCTCGGAGACGCATTGGTTATCCTCAACATACGCCTTAAGGATAGGGTCTAGTATCTCGTAAGGAGGCAATGTATCCTGATCGCACTGGTCGGGCCTGAGCTCTGCCGTCGGCGCCTTTGTTATTATCCTCTCCGGGATCAGAGCACTCCCGGCCTTTAAATTTATATACTCCGAAAGCCTATATACAAGCAGCTTTGGTACGTCTTTTATAACGGCAAAGCCGCCTGCCATATCTCCGTAAAGCGTTGCGTACCCGACAGCCATCTCACTCTTATTGCCGGTCGTAAGGACTAGCCAACCGAACTTATTACTAAGTGCCATAATAAGATTACCACGCGTTCTGGCCTGAAGATTTTCTTCAGCAACGCCTGACTGCGTACCCTTAAAATCCCGCTCCAGACTCTGCAAATAACTGTTAAAGGTAGGTGTGATAGAGATATCTCTATAGTCTATACAAAGGTTTTTTGCGATTAGTTCGGCGTCTTCCCGAGAATCCTCAGAAGAATAACGCGAAGGCATAAAGACCCCTGTGACGTTCTCAGCACCCAGGGCCTTAGCAGCAACGACTGCTACCAGGGCCGAGTCTATTCCGCCTGAAAGTCCGATCACGCAACGCTTAAAGCCGTTCTTTTTTGCGTAATCTCGGATGCCAAGGACCAATGCACTCAGAGTATCATCCAGCTCACGCTCTGGCTCTACCCCCTGCGAACTATTCACTTCTTTAACAGACCTCCTACCATCTGGCAGCACCTGCTCAGCGACAAGCCTAACGCCACAAGCACGCCTTGGTATATCTACCTTATCTTTTTTTCTGTCTTCTTTAGCAAGCCTTATCAGGCGAACCTTATTTAGATCACCTCTCTCGGTAAGGTCCTTCAGTAAAAGCTCTCTCTCCTTTTTATCCGCACGCCTTGCCTTCTGTAAGCCCGTCGTATCCAGATCAACGACAAATAGGTCCTCGCCAAAGGCCTTGCCACGGGCAAGCACCCGGGCACGCTCGTCCACCACCATGCCCTGGCCATCAAAGATCAATTCGTCTTGCCCACCGACAAGATTATTATATATAATTGCGACCTTATTTTCACGCACCCTCTGCCCTATTAATTCCTCTCTGCGCATAAGCTTACCAGAGTCAAAGGGAGATGCATTTAAATTAACTATGGCGTGCGCGCCGCTGAGCATCTGCAACCTAGCCGCCCCCCCTGCAAACCACAGATCTTCACAAATACCAACACCTACATTTAAGCCGTTTAAGGTGAAACTCGTCGGAAGATCGCCGGCCTTAAAATAACGCTGCTCGTCAAAAACCCCGTAATTAGGAAGACGAATCTTATGGCAGAGACCAGCTATAGTTCCTTTATGCAGAATCGCCGCACCATTGTAAAGCTCACCATCACGCCCCCTATCAACAAAGCCAACAAGCGCTGTAATCCCCTTGACCTTCTGACTGATATCAGCTATTGCCTTCATGTTATCCGTTATAAAACGAGGATTTAGGAGTAAATCCTCGGGAGGGTAACCAGTAAGTGCCAACTCTGGAAAGACCACGAGATCACAGTCCATACGAGCCGCCCTCTCTATAAAAGAAAGTATTTTTCTAGAATTTCTGCCTATAGCACCCACAGTCGGGTTTATCTGGGCCAAGGCCACTCTTAATCTACTCATGTGAAAAATTTAACAAAGACAACGGTACATGTAAAGGGAATTAAAATTATCAAAATAGCTATTGACTACCTCACAGAAACTGTTACAATTATTCTTCGTGCTGAGTTGGATCTTTTATTACGTTAACCACCACAGCAGGAGAGGATTGACAAACCGTAAACAACGCTGGAATCAAACACTCCACAAGGTCTTGCCTCTCGGGCAGATGCGCCGCAAGAGAACACCTCTTAGTAGGACTCTAGGTAGCCTTAAGCCAAATATTCAACCAGATTACAACTTTGAATATCTTTGCAAAGACAACTTCGTCCCCGCAAGAGAACGGTATTGTATTCTTTGTTGTTTTATAAATAGTCAGCCCGGTCGGGTGCGGCGGACTATTAAGATTGTTGCCTACAGGTGGTACGACACCACTATAAGGAACTACTCAATGGCAGAAGAAAAATACATATTAGTTGTTGATGACGAGCCGACACTACTTGAATTTCTCGATATATACTTGTCCGAGGAAGGCTACAGGGTAGAGCGTGCCTCTAATGGCTTGGAGGCGATAAAGATGACAGAGGTGCGTGACTATAACGCGATCATAACCGATGTCATGATGCCTGTTATGGACGGCATAGATTTCTATAAAAAACTATCTACCGTATCGCCACATCTCACTGAAAGGGTTATATTTATAAGTGGCTATATCTGTAAAGACCAAGCATCGTTTATCAAAAAGACCGGGCGCAGACTCCTGCCAAAACCATTCCAGATGACAGATATAAACTCTGCACTCGACAGTATTCACAAACAAAAGCCCCAGACAATGGAAAATGCCTTCTGCTAAAACTCTCGTCCCCATACCTTGAAAAATAAAATTTAACAGAAAATCTTTGAGTTATAAACGATTGCGATAGCAAGGGTTCGCTATTGCTTGATCGAGACTGTTGACGTAGCTCCAGTAGATCCAAGCAGCGATTAATCACACGAGTTGTCTGCCGCTTAGAGTCCTTTTAGACTCTTATCTACCGCAGCTAGAGTATTGTCGATATCCACCTTTGAATGGGCAAGCCCCATAAAGGCCGCCTCATACTGAGATGGCGGCAGGAAGATGCCATGCTTGAGCATACGGCCAAAGTAGGTAGAGAATTTTTCAAAGTCACAGGCTGCCGCACCTTTAAAGTCCTTTACAGGCTTCTCACTAAAGAAGAGCGTAAACATGCTGCCGACATTGGTTAGCTGACAAGGCGCACCCCTGTCCTGAATTATCTCGACAATGCCCTGGCATAACTTGGCGGTACTGGCAAATAATTTATCATATACTCCGCTTTTCTTTAGAAGCTTCAGGGTCTCGATCCCGGCTGTCATTGCCAGAGGATTGCCCGAGAGCGTTCCGGCCTGATAGACCGGCCCTGAAGGCGAGAGCATCTGCATTATTTTTTTCTTACCACCAAAGGCCCCGACAGGAAGCCCACCACCTATGACCTTACCAAGGCAGGTCAGGTCAGGGTTGACCTTATAGTAGTCCTGAGCCCCACCGTAACAGAGCCTAAAGCCACTCATAACCTCATCCATTATAAGCAGGGCACCGTACTGCTTTGTAAGGACTCGTAACCCCTCAAGAAAGCCGGTCTTAGGAGGTACAACCCCCATATTACCGGGCAGGCCCTCGACGATTACGCAGGCGACCCCTTCCGGATCTTTTTCAAAGATCTTCCTGACCGAGGCCAAGTTATTATAGGTAGCCGTGACCGTAAGCTTTGCGATCTCCGCCGGTACGCCGGGGCTATCGGGTACGCCAAATGTAGCAGCACCACTGCCGGCCTTTACAAGAAGCCCGTCGGAGTGCCCGTGATAACAGCCCTCAAATTTTATTACCTTAGCACGCTTGGTATAGGCACGCGCGAGACGTATGGCACTCATCGTGGCCTCTGTCCCGGAGCTCACAAAGCGCACCATCTTCATAGAAGGAAATGCATCTATGACAAGCTCCGCAAGCTCTACCTCAAGCTCGGTCGGTGCGCCATAACTAGTCCCACGCTCGATTGCTTTTTTAAGTGCTGCCGTGACCTTAGGCTCTGCGTGCCCAAGTATCATCGGCCCCCAAGAGCCTATATAATCTATATAAGAATTACCATCAACGTCGAATATCTTAGAGCCCTTTGCCTTATCAATAAAGACAGGTTTACCACCAACCGCCTTGAAGGCCCTGACCGGGCTATTGACACCCCCGGGGATGACCCCTTCGGCCTTTTTCATTATTTTAGCTGATTTTGTAGTAGCCATTAGTGCCAACCTTCCTGTTAGTTAAGGTTAAAAGATGACAAATACCCTTTATTATCATATATATACTACCCCATACTCACAAACCTGTCAATCCACAACTTTCAGAAAATCTTACCCATACCGTGCTTTCTCAGTAATGTAACCGTCATGTAATCCCTGCGTAACATTCGTGATAACGGCGTAACATTAATTGCCTATCTTTATAGACATGAAGACTACAAAAAAAATAAAAAAGATGAACAACGCAGTCACCGAAGTATTTGAGGCATTGTCCAGGATCATACTAAGCCTGCTTCTGGGGATACTTCTGATAGTCCTGTTACGGGCGACAATAGGGACCTTCTTTGAGCTTCGCGCACAGTTCGACCACGGCGTCCACGAGATGCTCAAGGTCGCAATGGTAAACTCGCTCGGCATCCTCGCCATCCTTGAGGTCTTTAAGACGGGGCTGGCCTATTTTGCCAGCGGCAGGGTAAAGGTTACCTATATTATAGATACCGTGATCGTAGTGGTACTGACCGAGCTAATGATCTTCTGGTTCAAGGACGTAGGACACGAAAAAATACTGCTGGCGATAGCACTGATCCTATCGCTGATAGTAGCAAGGATACTGACTATCCGCTTCTCCCCCGGTGAAAAAAAATCAGAGCAGACCGAGGTTACCCCTTCCAAGGCGGCGTAAGCTAAGATATAAAGGAAACAGCAAGGTAACGCAAGACCATACAGGTACAAAACACTAGCGGGCTTGTAAACCGTCCATTACGGCAGAGAGACAATCCCGGGCAACTATAGATAAAAAGTCAAATACCAACTGAAGGAGAGGATAAATGAAAAGATTTAAAGGGCTTAAAAGCAAGCTAATCGTGACGCTGATAGCGGCGTGTAGCATGGCGGCAATCGCCATACCAGCGGCTGAGGCTGGCGTCACCGTCTATCAGGATGGCGATAAGTACGTAAAGCTTGGCGGCCGGATACAGCTACAATACCACAGCCAGGACCCGGACTCGGGCTCGACCACGGACGACCTTAAGTTCCGCAGGCTTCGCCCCTACATAGAAGGCAGCCTGCACAAGGACTGGATGGGCAAGTTCCAGTGGGATATGGGAGGGGCTACAGGCGATAACGAGATCGCAATAAAAGACGCCTACATGCAGTACAAGGGCTTTAAGAATATGAAGATAACGCTCGGTAACGCAAACTTTCAATTCGCCAGAGAGTTCCTGACCTCAAGCAAATACCAGAACCTTGTCGAGAGAACATTCGTCGGAGACCATAACTACGGAACGCCGGACAGGAACATCGGACTACATGTAACAGGAAGCCTTGCCGATAAAAAGCTCACATACGGCATCTCAGCGGCATCGGCAAGCATAGACCCTGACGACGACAAGCTCGACTTCGACACGCCTGCAAACGATGCATCCGACTTTAACGAAGGCCGCATAATAGGCGCGCGCCTGGACTACCATCCATTCGGCTTTCTCAAGATGTCGCAGGGCGACTTCAGCGGAGACCTCAAGGCAACGATAGGGGTCGCGGCATTCAGCTGGCAGAACGACGATGACAACAACACCTATACCAGCGCAGCGACCGGCCTTGATAAGGGCGCGGGAGATGCAAGCGACACAAAGCAGGACAAGGCCGATATCGACTCGATAACAGGCTTTGAGATAAGCGGCGCGATACGCGGACGCGGAGCTTCGATAGACGCTCAGTACAACCGCTTCAGCGTAGATGCCGTGGACGGTACATACTCACGCGGCATCTTTAAGAACGGTAATACAACCCTAACTAACCTAGCCATAGAGGGCGGCTACATGGTATTGCCGGACAAACTCGAAATCGTTGCGGGTTTTCAAAGCCAAGATGCCGACAGCTACGCCACCGAATGGACAAGAAACTCGGTCGGCTTTAACTACTTCTTTAAAGAGCACGACGTAAAGGCCCAGGTAACATACCGCATGGGCAAAGACCTGGACGGCATAAAGGGCAAGGATGAGAATGAAGTATTCGTTCAAGCCCAGTACGTCTTTTAA
>CAZUFI010000019.1:0-15309 GCA_964618745.1 uncultured Thermodesulfobacteriota bacterium
CCAGCGTGGACATACCGTCGGTTATAATAATAGCGTAGTTCTGCTGGCAGCTATACTGTATGGGCGTAGTATAAGTGCCGCTTCCGCCAAAGTACACATCATCACCCTCAAAGTACTGGAGTCCCTCATATAACGTCTCGGCAAGAGGAGTCCATGTATTGGCATTTACGTTGTTTATAGTAGCTATAAGCGCTGTTTTATTAGTGGTAGTTCCTACAAAGATCTCAGCCATATCCTTTATATACGCGTCATAATCACTGCCGCCCTCGGAGTAGCCGTAGCTGTCGCCGACACCGGCGATATAGCCACCTTCATTGCTGCTGTTAAACAACATAAGGCCGAACCTCACGCCGTCGGTGGAGAGTATAAGGTCTTCCAGAACCTCCTTTGCAACGTCAATCTTGGGCCTGAGCCCGCCGGAAGTTGCGAGCCAGTTTATATAGTTACCCGTTGCAAAACTGGCCAGGGTCTGTGAGCACGAACCATTTGATGACCTCAACCATCCCTGATAAGTCCCGCTGGTGGTCAAGGCGGTCTGCGCGCTTGAACAGGTTACGTTACTTACGTTGCTCATATGCTGAAGCCAAGCAAAGAAGAACCATCTGTAGACCGCATTCGGATCACAGGCGGCCCACCAGCAATTGATGGTAATGGGATATGTGATGCTTGGGTCATAGGCTGTGCCGGTCACTACATTGCCGGTCATAGAGCCTGAATTATCAAGAAGTATAAGAACATTAGGTTCAATGGTCTCTGTAGAGATCCCGTAGATCTCAGTATCTCCGGGATACTGGTCAGGGGCGGCAAAAAGGCTTCCCCTGAAAGCGAATATCGAGACAAGTAGAAACATACTTATAATTATTTTTCTCATAATCACACCACCTTAACTAGGGCCTCGGCACTATCCTCACAACGCTGGACTCAAGCCCCAGCGTTGAGTTACTCCTGCCAGTACCGGTTACTTTGATTAGATAATAATTACCCTGAAACATCGTTGCGTCAACACCCAACCCCATCGGGGGATTCCCGCTTACCAAAAACTTCACAGTACCTGTAGCGTCAGTAGCACCAGCGGCCAAACTCACACCGACGACTGGTATACCAATAGTACCAAGGCCTATGTCCTTATATATATTCGCATCAGCCTGCGCATACTCCACAGCACTATCTGCCGCATAAAAGGCGTCCTGCTTCCACGAATAATTCCTTGATATCCGAACCTCATGATCCGTCACCTTATACATAACCGTTCCAAGGACGCTCATCAGCATCAGCATAACCAGTGCCATAACAAGCGCAGCCCCTTTTTCATCCTTTATAACGCCTTTAGTATTCATAAGCCTACCTGTTCCTCAACTTAACGATATTGGTCAACTCCCTGCTCTTGGCTCCTCTGGAGAGTCCGGCGGTCTTAAAGGTCTCGCCCACTATCGTAACCCTCACGGCCCTGATAATGGCAAGGCTGCCCGGAGTATCCGTCTCGGTAGCACCGGTATTGTCGAGGATATAACCAAACTGTAGTCCCTCTATATTCGTGGCTATCACACTTGTATCTACAGGGGTCTCGTTGACTATCCTCATAAGGCAGTTCTGCCCTGACGGACACTTGGTTACAGCAGGAGCACAGTCCGCCGATGGCCCCAGGCAATACCTGACAGTATTTGGATAGGGCGCGAGCCCTGAACTACCGACCTTGCTTACAAGACACCCTCTCATAAACTTCACATTCCCGCAGCTCACAGTAGGTATAAGCGTCAGGCTCGGCGTTGCGGTATTTATTGCAGTTACAGTAAAAGCAGTATCTGCCGGCTGGGCCCTCTCGGCAGAGTTTACAATCCTCACCCCGTCACCCACACTGAACATACTTACCTCATTTGCCGAACCCACGGTAAAGGTTATCGGAGCACCACCCACTACCGCAACCATAAGAGTCGAATCTATAATCGTCAAGACACCATCGGCCGAGCCGCTATTGAACGTTAGCGTATCAGAGCCGTTTACGCCTAAATTATTGGTAAAGCCACCCACAGCGTTCGTGCCCGTGTCAACCGCGATACCGGCCATTGCCACATCCTTAGAGACTATATCCATAGCGACCCTAAGGTTCTGCTGGACCTCGGCAACGTCTTCCTCTATATGGGTAATCTTAAGCTGCGTATTATAAAGTGCGTAGACAGCAGCGATGACCACAACAAAGATAGCCATGACCACCAAAAGCTCCAAGAGCGTAACCCCCCTCTGGGCGCGCACCTTGCCATGGAAAGCACTAAAATCTTTTATTTTACGCAGACCTCTCTTCATATAGTCCTCTTAAAAGAAGTAATATTGGCAGTCCTGCCTCCGCCTGTTATCTGAATATCAATCTTTACCATTCCGGTTACTGGATTACCCATATCTACGGAATAAGTCGCCGAATATGCAACGCCCTGCACAACACGCGTTGTATCTGCCCCTGAAGTATCTAGATCATAGCTAATACCGATCACATCGGAATCAAAGACAATATCACCGGCATCCCTTGCCATAAACTCGTCCATAACAGAGTGCGCGATACCGCTCTCAACGGTCAACCTATTTGCCAGGCGGTTACCACCGATACCAGAGGCCATTAGCGAAGCAGTCCCCATCAGACCTACGGCTAAGACAAAGATGGCAATAAGCAACTCTACAAGCGTAAAGCCTTTATCATCGACAAGATTGTACTTCATACCTATGTATAAATATGCAATTACCGTGCCAAAAACCTAACTATTTAATTTTAAAGGATTTTATAATTCAGAAGGGTCTTTCAGCTATGAAAAGTTTTCATAGTTACCCGTTTTTCGCATTACCTTATATAGTGACAATATTTGGCTTATCTCCAAACAGCTCTGTTGCACGCGCATTCAAACGGCGACAAGCAAAGGCCGATCCCCCCTGG
Organism: uncultured Thermodesulfobacteriota bacterium; assembly: GCA_964618745.1. GTDB lineage: Bacteria > Desulfobacterota > GWC2-55-46 > GWC2-55-46 > DRQE01 > JAJRSM01. The sequence goes on from CAZUFI010000019.1 coordinate 2,921, forward strand.
GACTGCCAATTAAAAGACCAAAGGCACTGCGCGTAAGCACAGTGCCTTTGGTTATTTTAAAATACAAAACCATCACCAACAATCTCAACCAGATAAAAAACCTTATTTATAATGAAGCCGCCTCATTCCTCACTTCCCTTACAACCAACTTCATGCGCTTGCTTCGCTCGGGGTAATGAGGATGACCAGATTGTATCAAAAGTTTTTCAGTTGGTTTGATTTCATCATCCGTATTCATACTGGCTATATATGGGTCGATTTTACGATATACATTCATCCCCGGAATACTATAAGTCAACCTAACAGAGCAGGCATCGGCCTGCAACTCTTGCTGGCGTGAGTAGTTAAGAACTAGACCTCGCATCATAACAATCTTTTGCAAGATTGCAGTGGAATCAGAACCTGATTTATCAAGCAATGACTTTAAGTCGTTATATGTATCGACGGCATCAATTATCCTGGCTTGGGTCTCACGTGTTTGATGTCGCTTAAGAACATGAGCGATTTCATGCGCTACTACCAGTTCAGCATACTTACTTTCGAGAACTCCAGTATTGACGTAAAGGTAACCACCTGGAAGGGCTTCAGCATTTAGTTCATCATTATTAACCAGGAATAATTTAAAGTCATACGGATGTTCCTCATTAACCTGATTCAAAACACTAGCCAAAAGTTTATCACCCTTCGCGTACAAACGCTTGACTCTCCCCTTCTTGCTACGTTCAAACAAGCCATTAGGGTTTTTCAGACGTTTCTTGTGTAACATCTCACCATGCTTAACTTCCATCTTCATCGTCAACCAATTCATCTTCTTTGCTCGTAATTTCGCGGACTCAAGTAGAGTGGGTGCTTTAGACTTCTTGCCAGATAATCGTTTAAAAAAACCATCAGTTGATGATTCTTTCGTTGAAGAGATAAGAGCAGAGGCATTATCCTGCAAACGAAATGGATCGACAATACGCTTACAAACCTTATCAGCAGCCGTCAGTGCCCCTTCATAGTCTTGCACGCTTCCACTCTCACCATTGAAATCACTGATAAGGTTAGAGGCAGGCGAATCTTTCTTTTTATTAACCTTTGTTTTGGGAGCAACCTTTGGTCTTTCCTTAAAATTTGTTTCATCAGTCGCAGATTCGTCCTGTTTTTCACCTAAAGTATCGAGTTGTTTTTTCAGATTGTCTAAAAACGAGCCAAACTTGTCTGCCTGCACGTTTGTTCCAACGAATGTTAAAGCAATAATAAAGCTACAGATCAATAATATACGACGCATATTCTTACCATCCTTGTTTAATAGTGCTCCGAGCCGCTTCTAACGATTGATGCATATCAAAGGTGTAACCATAGTCTTTTGCAAGTACAGCTCTTAACAAATGTCCAGTTGATTCCGAGGAATCACTCTTGGCTAGTAGATTGCTCAGCTCATCTTCAAATTCTTTTTGGTCTTCTCTTAACGCAACAGTAAAGCCGCCTGAAAACTTTTCACCATCAAGCTGGGCCACCCACTTGAACTTTCCACCAAAGTAAAGTTTGCTGGCAGGAATAACTACTGTCCTGCCAGCCTTGTTACTGCTAAAGATAAGTTTATTGATATCCTTTTTATAAAGGTGAAACTTCATCATGCTGCTACGGGAAGCAGTATCAGTTGAAAACTTCAAACTACTACTGGGCAACAACAACTCACCGGCAGGAAATCCTGGCAAAGCCCTGGAGTCTTTGAGGCGCTTTCCTCCATAGTGCCCATTTTTACTAGGGTTATAGATTGAATAAATTGATTCAAAGAGTGACTTTGAACTCCTTTCATTTGTTGAGGCAGTCAAACTAAATACGCCAGATTGTCTCTTACATATCTGCTGTTCCAGCTTATTTTCATAGCATATCACCGCATCTATTGCCGAACCTTTACATGGTTTGAGTACAGCACCGGCCAAGATATTGACTTTACCAGCCCCACCTACTCCTACCGCGACCTTACCTGATTTTACATAACATTCAGATGAGTATGCCGTCTGCCCACTCAGCAATAAAATAATAAAAAAAACACTAAACCAACCCTTCTTGGCAAATGACTTTTTTAAAAACTTACCCATTGAAACCTCCCATACAATTATGACAAAAACACTTCAAAAAAGATAAGCCACCAGGCGTAGCAAACTATCAATCCGAAAAATATCCACTTTAAAGAGTGTTTAAAATCTGAAATATTAGTGTCTTCTTTTACAGGCTCTTCTAAACCACCAAATTGTGCAAACAGTTCCATCCCGATTATTAAAATCGCAGGATTAAACCATGTATTAGTGAAAACAAATACGTAACCTGCCACCTTACTTAAAGTAATAAATAAAAAAACCGGCAACCCCATGTTTGCTAAAATTGCGAACGATGTAGGAGATTCCCTATACCAGCCTGCCATCCAATAAAAAAGAAGACCCAGTAATGCACAAACTACAATCTCAAATAAGTATTTTAAAATAGGCAACGAATTCCCTATAGGGTTAGATATAGAGAAGAACCCGGCACCATGAAGATAGACCCCGGCAAAGACACCTATCGGGGTTTCATATTTATCCGTCGCCCCATAGGTGCCTCCTAAAAAGACAACCTTACCTGCCAGTTCACGACCAACCTTGTTTATTATTTCTACCTTTGCCCTACCCATGGGCTCGATATAATCGGTAAATTTAAAATTTAAGAGCTTATCTCCAGCCGACGCGTCAAAGTCCATCCTGGTGTTTACAAACTGCTTAAGCCCTTCATCGGTATACTCGCATATTGTCTTATACTGTTCTTTGTGTGCCTTTTCGCTACCTGCAGATGCTACTTGCCAAGCAAACGTATTTGGATTGTCAAAGTATTTCAAGACCACGCCTTGCCTTGAATAAAGATACGGTAGTCCAAAGTTAATATTGGCATCGCAGATCTTGCGCATCCATTCTATTTTTTTTTGTATCAGCCCAGTCGTCCTGACCTTCACAGGTGTGATCAAAACTATATTAGTCTCTCCTGCAGATTTCATTAAAAGTTCATCTAGCATTTCTTGCGCTTCAGCCCAGTTGGCACTATTCATTTTATTCACAGGCCCAGGTGAAAGGTCAAAGTCTATAGCCAGTACCTTAGGCTCATTCTTCAATATTGAATCGATAATGGAATACAGTTCTTTTCGATAAAGTGGTGATACTTGTCCGAAATTTTCTTCATACAAACTATCATTGATAGTAAATACCATTGCACTACCTGATTTATCTCTATACTCGTATGTCTCCGGCAACTCAGGGCTTTCAAGGAAAATGGCAGGAACAGCCAACTTCATCACATTAATTTTGAGGTCTTCCAGCCAACTATAGTGATCTAAGATAACAACAAAAGATACTACCACTAGTGCAGCCGTTAAAATCCTGGCAGCGATGACGTTATCGGGTCGCTTGAGAAATCGACTCATATATTCTTTAAAATGCATACTTGAACCCGAGCAACATAGAGAAAACGCAACCTCGCAGGTAGAAGAACCAGATCAGAGAATTGAACTAATAGAGTAAAAATAAAGACAATGCAACCCTTGAAATCTTTATCATTCCAAGCCTGTCAAGATAAATAAAAAATGAAAACAAACCGACAGATTAAACAAAAGTAACGACTTCGATACAATTACTACTTAAGAGACACATATATAATCATATTAACTTACCATTATCCAGCTAAATATCACCAAGACTAACTAAATGCGACCCGCCATTGGTTTAATAATCATAAAGCCGTTTTATTGCCAAAAAACAAACCCTTTCAACATAACTATTTAACCTAAATTGCTAGAGCAATAAGGCTAATTATTGCCAGAGTAACCTGCCGGATATTCTAAAAAAGAAAAAAGAAGAAAAAGTAAGAGATCAACTATGTTTATGAACTGACTGGATATGAGCTGCTGGGAAATTAAAGAAAGGCACTGCGCGTTGCGCAGTGCCTTTTTTATTTAATTACTACAAAAACCAGACCCTACCTAAAAAGCAACAGCGGGATCTTACAGGAATTTATCATAGAGGTCGTAGTGCTGCCCTTGATTAAGTTACGAAGGCGGGAATGGCCGTAGGCACCGATCACCAGCAGGTCGATATTATTGGAATCTACATAGCCGTAGATAGCCTCATCAGGATGGCCTAACAAGACCTCAGCATGCACCTCAAAGCCCGCGCCTTGCAGCATCTTGACACCAACGTCCAGAGCCGTCCTGCACTTCTCATCACCGCGCCCTTCATTACCGCAGACCGTAACGGCATGGCACTCAATCCCTTTCAAGAGCGGACTGCCAGCGATATAATCTAGGGCCTTGGCAGAACCATTACTGCCGTCCAGAGCGATCAGAAACCTCTCGGGCTTTTTAAAGACACTGGTCGTAACCAGCATCGGCCTGTGCACGGAACGGGCCAGCGGCTCAAGGTTTGATACCAGAGAAGATGCATGCTGCTCTGTATACTTTCCTCGCTTACCAAGGACGATCAGCTCTAGATCCGACTCCAGCTCGCAGATCGTCTCCGAAAGTTCGCCACGTCGCTTTAGAGATACAATATCGGTGACACCGCCACGGCGCAGCTCGGCCTCGCCGTGAGCAATAAGCTGGCGACCCTCGCGCAGAACATCTCTGCCGTGGGCCTCATCTTGCTCAGTTAACTGATCAAGCAGTTCGCTACTAGCCCCAAGCCCTATCGCTCCGCTCAGGTCTGCATGCGAGGGATCGGCGTGGGCATCAGGCAAAAGATTCAACAACTCTACACCAGCGCCCAACCTGGCACTTGCCCACGCACCGTAGGCGCAGACGCTATCGCTATAGCTTGAACCATCTACACAGGCCAGAATCTTTTTCATGCAGAAAACTCCTAGTGAATAACGCTCTGGTCAAAACAATCGGTCTTATCGTGGAGGCCGTGCTTGTCAATAATAGTCGCACTGGCCTTATTTAATCCAACCAGCTCAACGGTCGCGCCCTCACGCCTGAACTTAAAGACGACCTTATCAAGGGCCGCAACTGCCGAGATATCCCAGAAATGCGCCTCAGTCAGATCAATACGAACACGTTCTACCGCTTCTTTAAAGTCAAAAGAGGCATTAAAAGAATCCGCCGATGCGAAAAAGACCTGCCCGTATACGCGGTATACTCGTTCTTCCGAGTCGCTACCAGCATCGACGATCTCGGTCTTGACCGAGAAGATCCGCGAGATCTTACGCGCGAAAAAAAGCGCACTCATGAGCACGCCGACAAAGACGCCACGCGCCAGATCATGTGTCATTACAACGACAACGACAGTCACTATCATCACAAGGCTCGACGACCTCGGATGAATACGCAGGTTGCGGATCGAGACCCAACTGAATGTTCCAATCGATACCATTATCATAACCGCAACGAGTGCGGCCATTGGTATCTGCTTGACCCAGGTCCCCAGAACCAGAATAAGGAACAGGAGAAAACCACCTGCGAAAAATGTCGAAAGCCGCCCGCGCCCGCCCGACTTTACGTTAATAACCGACTGCCCTATCATAGCACATCCGGCCATTCCGCCAAAGAAGCCCGAGACAATATTGGCAATTCCTTGCCCGCAACACTCACGGTTTTTATCACTACCCGTATCCGTCAGGTCGTCTACGATAGAGGCCGTCAGTAAAGACTCCAACAGACCAACGACAGCGAGCGTCAATGAGTAGGGCAGAATTATCATGAAGGTATCCATGGTCAGAGGAATATTGGGCAATAAAAATACCGGCAATGCCGTTGGTATAGAGCCCATATCTCCGACCGTTCGCAGATCAAAGCCAATAACAAAACTCAAAGCAGATAAGACGACGATACAGACCAGAGGCGACGGAATGGCCTTTGTAAAACGTGGCAGGATATAGATAATAGCCAGACCAAAGGCGACCATCGCATAGGTCTGCCAGCCGCGCCCGATAAGCTCGGGCAGCTGCGCCATAAAAATCAAGATAGCTAGGGCATTAACAAAGCCCGTCATAACGGATTTAGATACAAAGCGCAGGAGCACGCCGAGCTTGAAAAGACCGGCAAGGATCTGAAAAAGGCCGGTTAGGATCGTAGCGGCAAGCAAGTACTCAAGGCCGTGATCCTTGACAAGCGTTATCATAAGCAAGGCCATCGCACCGGTCGCAGCCGAGATCATACCCGGGCGGCCTCCGACAAAAGCAATAACAACGGCCATACAGAAAGATGCGTAAAGCCCGACCTTCGGATCAACCCCAGCTATAACAGAGAAGGCAATCGCCTCTGGAATAAGAGCGAGTGCCACGACCATACCGGCGAGCAGGTCGCCCCTGACATTGCCAAACCATTCATTTCTAATTCGTGCTAAATTCATAGAACCTCGATTATATAATCTCAAAGACCGGCAACCAACCAAGGCCACCGGCAATAAATTAAGCTGCTAAAAAGATACTGAATCAATCAAAACCTGTAAAAAAGGACTACCGTATTTTAGGGATGCGGAGTTAGCGAGGCCGTCTCTAAAACCCTGGGGCATAAAGTCCTGGGTCAAAGAGGCCGAGAAATCTAGAAAACCGACCTTTGATAATACAGAGTATCCAACTTAGATAATCTTACAAGTGTACTACAGTGGCAAAAGAAAAGAAAGGAGCGTATAGAAACAAACGGGGCTGGCTGGGTAAGTACCATCCCCAAGGTAGCTCCGAAAAGATAGCAGTACCATGCACAAGAAACTCGCAACCATCACACCTCAAATGGTAATGGATGGCGGCGCTCTATCAGATTGTTTTTATAAGACTTCAGGGGAGTTTTTCAACTCTTTTCCGTGTAGGCGACGACCTGATTACGCCCGGCTTCTTTAGCATTATAAAGGGCATGATCGGCGCGTCCTATTAACTTCATAGGGTCTTTTACAGTATCATCAAACTCCGCGATACCAATGCTCGTGGTCACGCGGATTTTCTTATTAGTCTCAACCGATAGATACTCTGTTTTTTCTATCTCCACCCTGAGTCTTTCGGCCATTACCGTAGCCATATCGAGATGTGTATCAATGAGCATCAAACAAAACTCTTCACCACCGTAGCGAAAAGCCATATCCGACTCGCGCAGATTTTCTTTTATCTTCTGTGCGGTCATTGACAGAACCATATCGCCTGTGGGGTGACCGAACTCATCATTAACCTCTTTGAAATGATCTAGATCCAACATCATTATCGAGAACGGCTGCCCGGTGCGATTCCATCGCTTAATCTCTCTTGCGAAGGTCTCAAAGAGATAACGCCTATTGTACAGCCCTGTCAGATCATCCATAATAGAGAGCTCTTCAAACCTATCCTTATCATCAACGATCTTTTGCTCTAGCTTTGACTTCTCGATTGCATTAATTATCGCTCTCAACAGGTCATTAGATTGCTGAAAACCCTTGATAACATAATCCGAGACGCCTGCTCTGATTGCATCGATTGCTATACTCTCATTGCCGTGACCCGTCAGCAAGATCACGGGCTGAGAAAAGCCTTCTTCCTTTAGTTTGCAGGCCACATCAATTCCATTTTCTCCGCCCAGCACGTAATCTAGAAAGATAATATCAACAGCCGTCTCTGCCAGCACCGATAGAGCCGCCTGCATATCACCAACTGCTATATAGTTGACATCAAAGTCGCCAAATTCTTCAAACTGCCGCCCTAGCAGTTCCAGATCGCCCGGGTCGTCGTCTATTGCCAGAAAGGTATATTCTTCTTTCGCTTTCATATTTCCTACAGCCCCCTCTTGGGCAGAACTACTGTATTAAACCAGTACTCTCCAAGGGCATTAATCGTCTTGAAAAATGCCTTCATATCCACAGACTTTGTAATAAAGGAATTAGCCCCGGCTTTATAACTAAGGATGACATCCTCGTCCTGGCTAGATGTAGTAAGTATAACAACAGGTATATGAGATATCGCTGGCTGTGCCTTGATCTTTTTAAGCAGCTCTCTACCATTGAGTTTTGGCAGATTTAGATCTAGAAGAATAAGCTTTGGGCGAGGAGATAAAAGCTGGTCAACGTATTTACCCCTGCGAGTAAGAAAGTCAAAGGCCTCTTCACCATCACCGACGACAAAGAGTTCGCACTCGACGCTAGACTGCTCAAAAGCCCGTTTTGTCAGCTCCTGATCCCCCGGGTCATCCTCGACAAGAAGTACTCTGGCCTCACTCCTCATACACTCTACTTGCTCCTATGAAGTTAAAGTAAATTTAAAATGCGCCCCGTCTCTGCCATTGGAATCAACCCAGATCATACCGCCGTGACGCTCTACCATTTTTTTACAGATCGAAAGCCCTATACCCGAGCCCTTAAAATCTCCCTTTCCATGCAACCTCTTAAATGGCGCGAAGATCTGTTCGCTATACTCTAGCTTTACCCCTATACCATTATCCTTCACGCCCAGCACTGTCTTCGCACCTTCATTGGTACAAGTAATCGTAATAATCGGCTGCTGCTTCTGAACAAACTTTATCGCATTAGAGATCAGGTTCTGATAAAGCTGAGTGAGCATCATCTTGTCGCCGTTGAGCTTTGGCAGTGAATCGTCTCGTATAATTAAAACGTCATTTTCAGCGATTGTAAGTTCCAGATTTTTTAGAGCCGCCTCCACGCAATCAGAAAGACTGAGCCACTCGCTATTCATCTTCTCACGCCCCGCGCGCGAGAGTGCCAGAAGTTCTTTGATCAGCACATGCATTCTACCTGCTGAGTCCTGAATATAATGCAGGTCCTTTGCGGCACGCTCGGAAAGGTCATCTCCGATATCCAGCTTTAAAAGATCGCTGAAGGAATGAAGCTTCCTTAAAGGTTCTTGCAGATCATGGCTAGCCATATATGTAAACTCATCAAGCTCTGTGACCTTACGCTCCAGATTAAGGTTTAACAACGCTAGCTCGGCATTTGATTTAAGCTGTAGCCCTTCGGCATGTTTACGGCTATCTATATCATACTGAATCTGAGTTCTTGACCTCTCCAGCTCGTCTATCATCTTATTTAATATCTCGGCAAACTCCCCTATCTCATCCTTGGAATTTATTTTAATCCTCAAGGTGAGATCATTGGTCTTCTGCATAAGACCAACTAGGTCGGCGATAACACTCAGATCATTCATGGGCTTCAGTACCTTTCTACTAATCACAAAAAAAGCCACAAGACCCAGCAACACTGAAATTACAAAAAATATTCCGGCAATAAAGATCTGTGTTTTGAGTTTTACTATCTCAGCATTGATTATTTCACTGACCACCTCACTTACGGCAATTGAGACGGCATTAATAGTATTAATTGCCTCAGTAGAGACCTCGAACCACCGTGCGCCCGAGATAGAATAGGCACTCGTTGCCGCCTCGGCGTAGAGATCTTCGCGGACTCTCTGGAAGCTTCCCATAAAGGTATCCTCCATATCCAGTAAACGGTTATGTGCGAAGTAATATCTCGAATCAAGGTTTTTAAAGGTTGCCATTATAGTTGCGATATTGATCTCTGTGATTCCCCTATATACCTTAAGCTTCTCCAAGACAGCTGGAGATATCGGTTTATTGGCATTGATATGAAAACCAACTATTGAGCTCTCTCTGCCACTGTTTTCGCTGGCTAACCAGGCGGCCTGTTTTAAAACAAGGTTCATTCTAAGCGGTTCAAGAAGGGTCTTTGTGCTCATTTGCGAGCTAAAGGCCGCCATCCTGATGGTCGCACCCGCCTCGATAAATTCAGTCATAATATGATGGAACTGATCAGGGGTTATACCGGCAATACCTGTGGCCACGTAACTATCAACTCGTCCTCTGGCACTTAACACAGCTCTGCGTGAGTTATCTAAGGCGAGCAAAGCAGCCTCCAGTTCTTTATTAGCCAGTTCTTTACTAGCCAGTTCTTTGTTAGTACTGTCGGCAAGAACAATACTATTGGCCAGTGCGCGTGCCTTATCAAATGCCTCATCGCCATGCGCCCGCAACCTTGAAATCTTCTCAGTGCCCTTATCAGTAAACATGCGCCCTGTTCTGCCCTCCATTGCGAGTTCCATAGCCGTCACCCCTCTCTCAAGGGCCTGCCAACCCAGAGCCACCAGGATCTGATCGGAGAGCTCATTAGCATTGCTCATCCTTTGTGCGTCACGGGTTAACTTACGAATGGTAAGAAAGTAACTAAACGAAACCGCCATCATGACCACGACCATAATGCCTATAATCGCGATCAAGGAGAACTTTATACTGATTCCTTTTTTGGTTTGCACTATGAAATACACCCTTGCCTTCCATTAACAACTTAAGCAATGATCGTCAAAGGTGTAGCCTTCTATCGTCTCAAGGCATTTGCAGATCTGTCTGAGCTTTTTAATTTAAACGAGGAAGTCCATGACAAGGTAGAAAAGCAACTGGAATCACGCCGCAAACACAGGTTTCCGAACCAGAGCCAGGCCACAACCCAGCCTGATCAGGCAACCTGTAAATAGAGTATAACCACCAATTTATGGATGTCAAATGCACGAAAATCAAAGAATTAAGAATGAACTGCCCCTAAATACCAATAAATAATCAAATTAAGGCCTACCATCCTCAAGCCCATATACTAGTAGCTCCATCCATCAGTTAAAGTAACTCTGTTCTTGCAGGTTTTTTCCGTAATTGTTATAATAATTGCAGATCGTAAAATCAACTAAAGGAGATATCAATGAGCGAGACAACTATTGAATGGGACGCAGAGGCAACGGCAAAGCTCGGGAAGGCCCCGATCTTCGTAAGAAAGATGATCAAAGGTAAGGTAGAAAAGGCCGCCTTAGCAATGGGTGAGACAACTATCACCCCGGAGCTAATGGACAAGATCAAAGAGCTGGAGATGGGCTGAAGCCAATACAGCCGTCAAAACCAACCTCTATTAGAATATAACAGAAAGGCGTGCATTATATGCACGCCTTTTTTCATTCAGAACTTATATATAGCTTTACGCAAACTCTATATCCGTATGATCCGCGACCTCACCGCTAATGGTAAAGATATCGCTCATATCAAGGGCGTGGATATCAGCCCTGCCATTTATCCTCGATAGTATCCGCAACTCCTTTGCCGTTGCACCGGCAAAGTTAACAAAGCGGTCTCTGGAAGCCTCAATCGAGAACCTCGAACGAAGCTCGGCATCCTGTGTCGTAATGCCTACCGGGCACCTGCCGGTCTCGCAGATACGGTACTGTTGGCATCCTATGGCGATAAGAGAGGCCGTAGCCAAAGCCACCGCATCTGCCCCAAGTGCCAGAGCCTTTGCGATATCAACGCTATCGCGCAAGCCGCCGGTGACGCAGAGTGTCGCAGAGCTGCCTACGCCATCCATGAACCTGCGCGCGTGCCTGATGGCAAAAACCAAAGGCAGGCAATGATTGTCTTTTACAAAATCAAGAGCACCACCGGTGCCGCCGCCTCTACAATCAATGGTTATAAAATCAGGCTCTGCCGCAAGGACAAACTCCAGGTCATCTTCAATATGACCGGCAGCGAACTTAACGCCTATTGGTTTCCCTCCTGTCATGCGACGAAGCTCATCGACAAAGCGACGCAGGTCTTCACTGGTCTGCAGATCAGGCTGATGGCTCGGGGCTGAGAAGGATTCGCCCGGTTTTATGCCACGCACTGCGGCTATCTCCGGGGTGACCTTTTCCGGCGAAAGAGAGCCGCCCATCCCGGGCTTTGCCGCCTGACCAAATTTTATCTCAACGGCATCTGCATTTTTTATGGCATCTTCGCTGCGACAAAACTCTGCGGTCCCGATCTCATATATATACCTGCTTGTCTGCTCGCGCTCTTCAGAGAGCACTCCGCCCTCGCCCGAACAAGCGGCAGTACCAGCAAGCTCCGCACCCATAGCAAGGGCTATCTTTGCCTCTCTTGAAAGTGCACCAAAGGACATATGCGAGACGTAAAAAGGAAGGTCCAGCACCAGCGGTTTCTTAGCCGATGGCCCTATCACGGTACGCAGCGATACGGGTGCTGCGTCCCCTAGCGGAGTACGCGCGCACTGAGCACCTCTAAATAAAAGGCTCTCCATCCCGGGAAAACTCCGGCGTGTTCCCATACCTGAAACACGGCTCTTACCGCCTTTAGCGAGCTCGCTGATACGGGCGTATTTTGCTTCATGAAAATCAGGGTTACTACCAGGCTGACGCGCCCACTTAGAGAGGTATTTATCAAGCCCTTCTACGCCCTCTTGCGAGGGCGCAGCAGGCTTTGATCCAGAACTTGCAGGTGGTGCGGAGCCTACCGACCCCGCACCACCTGTAACAACAGTATTCTGTGCTTCAAACTTGGCACTTTCCACACCACATACAGGGCAGATATGAGGGGGTTCAAGGCCTTCGGCCTCATAGCCACAGACCACACAACGCCACCT
>CAZUFI010000019.1:15409-17593 GCA_964618745.1 uncultured Thermodesulfobacteriota bacterium
TCCTTACACATCTCATGGACGGTATCGTGGATGGCATCCAGTTTAAGCTCCTTTGCGCGTGTTGCTATCTTCTTCTTTCCCGCACACGCCCCGTGCTCGGCAGCGACGCGAGCCTTCAGGTTTTCTTCAGTACTTGCAACAACTACCTCACCCAGAAGCTCTGCAAAACGAGAGGCATGATCGGCCTCCTCAAAGGCTATTCTTTTGTAAGCCTCGGCGACCTCAGGATATCCCTCACGGTCGGCCTGACGACTCATCGCCAGATACATACCAACCTCGACGCACTCCCCTGTAAAGTTAGCGCGTAGTCCTTCGAGAATCTCCGGGTCTACATCCTTTGCAGCACCTATCCTATGCTGGTCAGCCCACTCAAGCCCTGACTCATCGGCACTCTGCTCTTCAAATTTATCGGCTCCAGCCCCGCACTGAGGACACTTCTCCGGTGGCCCGTCTCCCTCGTGAACATAACCACAGATCAAACATACATATCTCTTCATTAGTACCCTCCCCTTTCTGGTTTATTTACAATTAAAAAAAGCTTTTAACGCTAAAAACCTTATAAAAAAGACTTTACCAGATAGAAAAACCTGTGTCTATAAGAAGAAGACTTATCTTTACTTAATGGGCTTTTATTGTTAACTTTAAAGGCAGAGTCAGCCAATAAAGGTTAAAGGAGTAGTGCCGTGAACCTAGACAACAGACAAAGCAGGAGACTGCCTTTTAACCACAGCGCAAAGTTCGGCCAAAAGAACCCGCCCGGCAGGATTTCCTTTGTAACAGATCTCTCCGAGGGCGGGGTCTGCCTAAAGACCAATACCGTCTTTCAGCCCGGCACCAAGGTCTATCTATCTATCACCGTCGATGGCGTGAGCTACGAGGCAGAAGGGGTAGTGGCATGGGCGGAAAAAGCCCCACCTGCGGTAATGCACCAGGTAAAAGGCGGTATGGGCATAAAGTTCACAGAGGTCGATCATGCCCTGCTTGAGGTCTATAATGGCAAGCTTCAGATCAGTGCCCACGTCGAGCCGGAGCGTGACTGAGAGGCCATAACACGCGCCAGTTAAATAAAAAAAGCGAAGCAGACGGTAGTCTGCTTCGCTTCAATATCTTTCGTAAACCCTGAAATCACACCTAATACTCGAACCCTGTATTAACTAAGCCACTGCCATCTGCGTTAAGAAAGCACCGAGCTTTTTATCCATCCCCAACATATGCTCCTCAAGCCAGCTTTGTAGACTCAGCCCTATAATCTTTATCTGGGCAATAGAGCTATCCTGCTCCAGCTCTCGCCTGTACTGAGAAAGCACAATAATAAATGCCGTATGATCGTGAATATGCTCATGGGCAAGGTCTGCGGGATAATGACAATTGCTCATTATCTTTTCTTCTTCATGAAAGTGCACAACGACATATTCATCGAGAAATTCCAGAAACTTTACTATCTCGCCAGAGCCGTCACCGCTCTCGATAGCCGTAAGTAACTCCGTAATATTACTCATAACATCCCGGTGCTGCTTGTCCTGCCAAAAAACACCCGTCAAGAACTTACTGTCTAACTTGAATACCATAAAACCCCATGATCGTTAAGAGTATCAGAAAAAGTATCAAATGACCGTTAAGAGTATCAAAGGACCCGGCTACTTCATCTCGACATTTCCGCCAAGACGAAGCCACTCATCAAAGCCACCTTTTAATGCGCGTACATTTGTAAATCCAACTTCATTTAAGAGCAACGCCCCCCGGGCGCTGGAATATTCATCTGGTCACGTACAGTAAGTTGCTATCTCTGCGTTCTTAGGCAACCCGTTAGTCTTTGTCCGAAGCTCCGGGAGCGAAAAACGAATATCTCCGGGTATCCTGAAAGGACTTCTATTGTACGAACCCGATGCCCTCAGATCCATAACATAGACTACATCGCCTTTATTCATCTTAGACTTTAATTCCTCGACCGTAATACGCGGAACATCTATTAGCTTTGGGTTGGAATGGTCATGCCCGCCCGATGCAAAGACCGGTATTGAGACCATAAAGGTCAATAATAGCACCACCCCTGCTATTACCCCTGCCATTAAAAGATTACGTCTATACATACCCCTCTCCTATCTGTATATTTATACTTTAAAAACTCGCCCGAAGTACTGGCAACCACTTAAAATGCTGCAATAATCTAGACTTAATAACTAT